>NZ_SDHZ01000006.1 GCF_004118675.1 Filimonas effusa
CTGGTAGTAATTATGTGGCTAATGGGAGCAAGCCCAAGGCTTACCTGAACTATGTGTTATTCGATGAACAATTCAACATTGTATGGACGGGGGATAGTTATAACAGCGGTTTTAGCCAGGTGGGGGAGGATGGGGTTTTTACGTCTCATGAAGTAGTGGGAAGGGAGATGAGGAAGTCTGGTTATTTGTATATTTATGTATCGAATGAGACGCCTAATATAGATGTGTTCTTTGACAACGTACAGGTGAGTCATGAGCGGGGGGCGTTGCTGGAGGAGACGCATTATTATCCGTTTGGGTTGGAGATGAAGGGGATAAGTTCGAGGGCGGCTGGGAAGTTGGAGAATAGGTTGAAGTATAATGGGAAGGAGTTGCAGGGGGAGGAGTTTAGTGATGGAAGTGGGTTAGAATTGTACGATTACGGAGCCAGGATGCAGGATCCACAGTTGGGAAGATGGGCAGTTATTGATAATAAAGCAGATAAATACACTGAACATTCTCCGTATAGTTATACACTTAATAATCCGGCAAGTTGTATTGATCCCGATGGGCAAATGGTAATATTTGTCAATGGTCATTGGAATAGGTTCGCACATAGACTTGGCTTAAGTCCTGGAGGTCCTAAAGAAGAATACTGGAACTTCTTTAGTACTAAATTTATACAGGCTGCCCGGAACTTCTTTAAAGCAGCCGGCGATGAAGCAAACCATTTTGTTGATGGTTCAAGTTTGTTTGGTGGAGATCAAAGTGGTGCAGATAGATTTGAACTGGGTGTGCAATATGCAAAAGAACACTACGCTGAATTGATTGCCGGCATGAAAGACAATGAAACCGTGAAAATTGTAGGGCATAGTGAAGGTGCCGCTTTTGCAGCCGGTATTGCTTCATATCTCTCAAAGAAGTTTGGAATGAACGGAAGCGCTAATAATCCCGTGCAGGCTATTTTATACTTATCACCTGATGAAGCTGATGAATTTAGTTCTCCCAAGGATATAACTGCTTATCAAATACATGCGTCTAATGATCCGGTCTCGCCTGCTATGCAGGTGAAAGGCGTTGATTATTTTTCAGTTTTGAGAAACCGAAAATTTATGGATGCTCATGGAGCTACTGTATCTAAAGCTGCTATAGATAATTTTTTTAGCGTATTAACTAAATTTGCAGAACAACCTGGAATCTCTTTTATAGAGACCGCAGATTCTTATACTTTTAAAATTACAGAATGAATTCCTTAAAATTGATAGTTTGGATCGTAGCGTATCTTCTGTATGTATTTCTGACAGGTCTATTTCTTTGCTTCCTTTTTTTTATTTGCATAGGAATTAATGCCAGCCCATCTGCTATACAGCAAGATGTTGAAAGGAATCTTACTGTTTTTGTTAGTAAAAAGATTGTTATAGTTCTTGTTTTTGCATTTGTTTTTTCTGTATTGGATGCTCTATTCTTTTTTCTTTTGAAATCGGTCTTAAAACATCGATTCTCTTTTAGGCGGCTGCTATTACGTCACTGTCTATTTTTTGGAGTATTTGCCTTGTTTTACTTGATTTATTTTTTTTACTCGTTATTAACATAGGCCATGGATTTAGTAATTCTAAAGAGCAATATTTTATAATCTACTTTGGAATAACAATAAATTTATTTTTTTGACGCTTTTATATTAGATGCGTCTATTTAAAAAAGGCGGTATTTTAAAACTGGAGAGCTTGTCATACCTTAGGTATGATCGCTTAGGCGTTTTTTTTGTTATTGTGGGAGTAGAAGGTATGATGTAAAAAAGGAACGGGCTAAAAAGACAAATCTTTTCTAATGAACAAACTGCTAAGAATGGTACGGATATTTTTAATCATGGCTTATATTTTCCTGTTTTCTTGTAAAGGGATAAAGCAAAAAGAAGAAGGTACGCCCAATGAGTTCTATGATGCGCAGATTGGTAGGTGGCATAGTGTTGATCTGTTAGCCGAAAAGTGTTATTCATTCAGTCCTTATGTTTATGCTATTAATGATCCTGTTTTGCTTCTTGATTTTGATGGCCGGGATTTTGATCTAAGTAAGTATAAGGGAAAGGAGGAAATGAAAGCTTTGCAAGCGTTTTTGTCAACAAAAGAGGGTTATCAGTTTTTTGCACAATTTGCCAAAAAGGGAACAAGTATTATTGTTAATGGTCAGAAATTTTCATTCACGAAGGATGGCGAACGTTCTAAAGATATCTTAAAGCTGCAGGTTAAGGATATGTATGTCAATGGTTCGACGAATACTTACGAAAAAAATGAAGATGGATCAAAAGGGAAGCATTTGCAAGATGCGGATAAGGCATCAGATGTGTCAAAAGGTGTTATTCATGTGATTGCCTCTTATAAAGAGTTGTCGGAGGATGGCGCTTTATTGAACTTAGCGCATGAAGCGCTCGTTCACGTAAATGAGGATGTTAAACGTCTAAAAGAAATGGATAAGGCTGTTAATGATGGGAAATTAAAGCCAGGGTCTAAGGAATATATTCATAATGTTACAGGAGGCGGGGTTAAGCTCTGTTGTCGATCATAATAGATTAGCTTCAGGTAGAGCTACCGAACTGAAGAATGTCGCGGCTCAGCCAGATAAACTTAAAAATACAAAAATTTATACAAATCTGTATGAGGAAAATGTACGGGACCATCAGCCATCTTCTTCAAAATAGGATATGGGTTTTTTATGTAATTTTTATTGGTTCATGCCAGAATAGGATACAAGAGCCTAGGTTGCAATTAAGTAAAGAAGTTTACCAGAATGGTTATGTTCAATCTAAAGGTGCTTTGATTAATGGAAAAAGAAATGGACTTTGGACCTTTTATAATGAAGATGGTAATGTAAGGTCTGAGTGTCTATATTATAACGATAGTTTATGTGGTCAGAGTATCGCTTATTTTAAAGCAAGCGGGGATACTTTGAGTATAGGGAGTTATATAAATGGTTCAGAGGATGGGGAATGGAGAAGCTTTTATGGAAATAATATATTAGCTAGAAAAGCCTACTACAACAAGGGAGAAAAAATTGGCATTTGGGAATATTATGCTGAAGATGGAAGAGTTGTTAGAAGAGTTCTTCATGAAGGGGGAAGGGAACAGGTTCTTTTTGAGAAGGAGTGATATATATAAATGTGGTGATTAGCTAGTGTTAAATGAGTTGGCTTAGCTTGAAAAGAAATAGGTAATAGGTTAATAAGTAGATTGCATGACGATAATGATTCGGGCATTAGTGTTAATGATGGTTGCATTTTGGATAATGTCCTGCTCTGCAACTGAAAATAAGGAAGGCAAGAATGCGGGAGAGAATGCTTTGATTCTTTTTATATAGCATTTCATACGGATACTTTTTCAGAAAAAGAGAATTCTATTTCCTCTTATTGGTCGCTCCTACGACTTGCCTGTAACTACTAACGATAGCTCTTTTGTTCGGTTATAAAAGGAAAGGAGCGTAAGTTTTATGTTAATACGTTGTGGGATAGCGCTAGTTGGGGTATCCACCATTTGCTGACAGATGCCGATCGATTTAAATGAGAAAATGTTAGTGACTCAAGTTTTGTATTTGAGCGCATTTTTGTGCCTGATTCTGATTTTCAAATTGAACGAGTATTCAAGTGTAATGGGAATAAATGGTATCTGTTTTATTATGCCGATAATGTTTATTGATTAAAGGAAGGTGTTGTAGGAGGGGGACTCTTGCAAGAGATCGTAGTTGTTACTTAGTAGGAAATTTGATGTTAGTGCCGGGCTAGCTGCAGGGATATTTCTTGTTAATACGGTAACTGAGACCAGTATAAAAGGTATCTCATGAAATGTAATGCATTTAGGGCTTGTGGGTGTCAGCAGTGGCAGTCATGCTGCGGCACAGTTGCAGGGCAATGGTAATCTTTCTTCGGGTGTGGGCAGGTTTTTGGCGGAGTCTGGTAGTAATTATGTGGCTAATGGGAGCAAGCCCAAGGCTTACCTGAACTATGTGTTATTTGATGAACAATTCAACATTGTATGGACGGGGGATAGTTATAACAGCGGTTTTAGCCAGGTGGGGGATGACGGGGTTTTTACATCTCATGAAGTAGTGGGAAGGGAGATGAGGAAGTCTGGTTATTTGTATATTTATGTATCGAATGAGACGCCTAATATCGATGTGTTCTTTGACAACGTACAGGTGAGTCATGAGCGGGGGGCGTTGCTGGAGGAGACGCATTATTATCCGTTTGGGTTGGAGATGAAGGGGATAAGTTCGAGGCGGCGGGGAAGTTGGAGAATAGGTTGAAGTATAATGGGAAGGAGTTGCAGGGGGAGGAGTTTAGTGATGGTAGCGGATTAGAGTTGTATGATTTTGGGGCGAGGACACAAGATCCGCAATTGGGCAGATGGTGGGGGATTGATCCTTTAGCGGATCAAATGAGGCGCCATTCTCCCTATAATTTTGCTTTTGATAATCCCTTAAGGTTTATAGATAAAGATGGTATGGCTTTCTTCGACTGGAAGAAGGATAAAGATGGGAATTTTATCTATGATAAATATTTAATTGCGGCAAATGCCTCAACAGAACTAGGTAAAGGAGATAGTTATGTAGGAGCTGCTGCAACAGTAACATCTGGTAGCAGAGGTGCGGATGGTTCTATAAATCCAGAAACTGTTCATAGCTTAAATGCTGATGGTAGTGTCACCGATATGAAATCCGGGACTACCTTCACAGAAGGTGAATCTAAAAAGACCGCAAAGGGTAGCTCCATCACTTCATATAAGTCTGAACAATGGGGCTTTTTATTCCAGAGCTTACAGCCGATATTACGGCATCGGCTGGAGCGGCTTTGGAAGTGAAAGGAGCCTTTAATTTACAAGGTGGGAAAGGTGTAACAGCTATAGGGGTAGAAGATAACAAAATTAAATTACTTGGCCGAGATGTATTTAACTGGAACCAAGGGGCTTCTCAAAAAGTCTGGGGAGAAGTAGGGATGGATTTTGCTCCCAATGCTTCTACTGGGTTTAAAAATACTTCTGGAGCTGAAAATACGCAGTCTTCTAAAACTGTTGTATTCGGATTTATAACAGATGAACACTCAAAAAACTTAAGCAATGGCCGAATTTCCTCGCAAATTAACATTGAATTTGGCGGAGCTATAGGGCTCGGCCTAATTGCGGAATGGGGGATTAAAATACCAATTTGGAAATCTGATAATTAAATCATGACAATAGTATTAGGATATATTTGGTTCTTTTCTTTAATAGTAAAGATTGCTTTACACATACATCTGGATTTAAAGCACAATAGATATCAAGGAATTGGTTCGGCCGGAATGAATCCCTTTGAACTCTTTTTTCCTTACAGCCGTTCGGTAAAACCTTCTTTTGTAAAAGAAAAAAAAATATGCAATGTATTATACAGGGCAGCAATTATAACAATCGTTTTGTTTTTTGTATATGCATACTTTTCTGGTACAAAAATTACCAAATGGTAACTTTCACGATCATTTTAAAATAACTTAGTCTATCTAAAGTATGGATTGTGAAGGATATTTCGTTATTGTTTACGTCATTATGTGTTTTAAATAGTTGAATGAGCCAATGCTAGTAGCTACGATTTCGGGTGTATATCTGAAGGTTCATGATGGTCTGGCGTATGTGATGTCTAATAGAATATTGGCAAAGCTGGTGTTGTTGAACGAGGATATACAGATGCAAACGGCAATGTTCAACCCTATCTATTAAATGCTGATGGGTTTGACCTGTATAAGGATACATTATATCTTATAAATAAGGTGAAGTTGGTTGTTGTTGACACAAAAAGCGGAAGTGTTACAATTGATGTGAAAGTTAATTTGTTTCTTGGGAAACAGTTGAAGTTGAATAAGTATGCGAGAGCAATAGCTGCTTATGATAATGGTTATTATATAAGTTTTCTTAATGAAATTTATACTGTATCGATACTGGTTATTATTTTGTTGATAATATTAAGGTTTTGAATAGTAATAGGTCCCTGATTGCCTCAAGAGGTTCTGTTAAGGTGATTACACTGAAAGGGAAAGTGTTATCTTTTCTGCCATTTGAATTTGCCGGAACAGGTTATGTACAGGCATTCAAGGTGATTAGCTATTCAGCAGTTCCGGAAGATAGTGTTTATGAATTTGGTTTGAGTAAAGGTTCGTTCATTAGCCTTAAGAGATTTGCTCCTGCTGCATTAACCAAAGTAATGAATGAGCCAATCATATCCTGTTCCAATGATGACTATTTTGTTGCCTTTGAATATTCAAAAAGAAATACTATATACGTATTGAAGGGAGTTCTTAAATCGTGCAGTAATGCAAGAAGAAAATTATTCCATGAATAGTCTGTTTCTTATGATATTCAGTTCGCTTTAAATAATTGAATTCGGGAGTGTTACAGTAAGTGTGTAAAGTTTCAATCGGGGTTTAATCTGCTATAGTGTAACCCTGTTCTGAAAAATAGTTAAAAACTGATTCGGGATCATGCCCCAAAAATTATGGATGCTCATGAAGCAACTGTTGTGATACATCGATTGTGGAAAAATGGAGAAATGAAAAGTATTTTGCAAATTAGTGATTTGATTTGCTAAGTAGTTATGTAGCTTTAATAAATAACTAAACCCCATATGCCTAAGTTTTTCATTATCTTAATCATTTTCCTGAACTCCGCTATTCTTGTTAAAGCACAGGATAAAGGAGGTGTTCAATTTGTTCAGGGGCTTAGCTGGGCCCAGATAAAGGAGAAAGCGAGGTTGGAAAATAAATATATTTTCCTGGACGGATTTACGACGTGGTGCGCTCCCTGCCGGATGATGGAGAAGAATGTACTTTCACAACAAATAACCGGCGATTTTTTTAATGCACGTTTTGTGAATGTTAAAGTACAGTTTGATGTTACCCAAGCCGATAATGATGAGGTGAAAAGCTGGTATAAGGATGCCCAGGATATTAGAAAGGAATATTCAATAGACTCGTATCCTACTTATCTTTTTTTTAATCCGAATGGTGAACTCGTGTACAGAATAGCTGGTGCCTCTTCTACGCCTGAAGCGTTTGTTGTGAAGGCTAAGGATGCGTTAAATCCAGGTAGTCAATATTACATGCTGAAAAAGCAATACGAATCTGGGGTAAAACGGGACCCTGAATTTCTTACATCGCTGATTAAAGCTGCTGAAATAGCAAACGAAAATGCTGCTATTCCTGAAATCGTCAATGCGTATTTACTTACACAAACTGATCCATTGACGGAAGGTAACCTCAGGATTATAAGTGCCGGCACATCTAAAAGTTCTGACCGGGGATTTGATATTTTAAGAAATAACCGGGCTACAGCAGATGCTGTGTTGGGACAGGGTAAAAGCGGTGATATCATCAGAGGAATTCTGATAAACGAAATTGTAATTCCATTTCTCAGAAATGGCGGACATGTTGAAAGACATGGCCCTATGCTGATCTATACCGGTGAAATAAATGATAATCCAGACTGGCAGGAACTTAGAGAAAAGCTGGATAAGCAATGCCCGGAATTTTCGGACGAAGTGATAATGGCGGCCAGGCCACTGTATTGTGAATGGAAAAATGACTGGCCCCGGTATGCACAACATGCAGCTTCTTTTATAAACAAGTATGGAAGCCGGTTATCCGGGGACGCTTTAAACGCTTATGCCTGGGCCATCCTCATCAACAGCAATGATGAAAGATGTTTGGAAGCTGCAACTGCGTGGTCGAAATCTTCGTTATCAGGAACGAATGTAAAGCATCCGGGGTTCCTGTTTACCTACGCAAACCTATTATATAAATCCGGGAAAAAAGAGGAGGCTATAGCCGTTCAGAAAGATATAGTGAAGCTTTCAAATGAAGATGAAGTGTATATGCAGGTACTTAACAAAATGGAGAAAGGTGAAAAAGTGTTTTGAAGAAGGGCTGATTCCGGTGGTGTGTTGGTCAATTACCTGTGCGCATCTGGAAAAGCGGGATTTTGAATAAAGGAAAGCAAAATGAATAAGTTGAAAAGCCCTTTCTTATTGTTGGCTATAGATTTTATTTTGCTATGGCTATATTGGTATTATCAGCCATTATGTGAACCCTGTTTAGATAGGCAGGATTGTTCTTCTTGTATGTCTAAAGAACAATACTTTATAATTTATTTTGGAGTAATAATAAATTTGTCTTGGGTGTTATATTGTTTTTACAAGAGTAGAAAGGTAAAACCATAAGATATATTGAACCTGCACGCGTTATGATTCCTCAGCAGGGTAAGTAGGGGGATATTCCGATAACCAGGGTAACCTGATTGTTGTGTTCTCCCGGGGGGAGCCCGGATGTGATTACCCGGTTTGATTTCTATTTGAGCCGATTTAAAAGTGTTAATCGGCTCAAAATTACGAAAAAAATGAGCCGATTAGAGGGCGTAATTGGCTCATCTTTTCTCAAATATGATATAGGTCTGTTGTTATATGTTGAATATCAATAAGTTATTTATTTCCTGGTTTGATAGATGCTAAATGGAGCATTAATGGTTTGAGGACCTGCAGGAAGGGGCAATAAGCTATTGAAGGTGGTGGCATGAAATTTTGAGATAATGGTGTATTGTTCATCTTAAATTATATAGCTATGCCGAACAGAAAAACAGATAGCCAGGGGTTTGCAACGGAAAATCCGGATGTGGAAAGGGATCTTAGTTCTAAGGGAGACCCGGTGACGGGTTTGGGGAATCCTTCTAATAAACATGGCGTTTCTTCCCCGTATAATGCGGATCTGCAGACGCAGATCACTGCCAAAAATTCTGCGAAAAAGGTAAGGGAGGAAAAAGAACGGAAAGAGAATGAAGAGTAGATGTTTGTGTTTTTGTTCCCGTGAATAGTGTTTAATTGCTTCAGCATGGTTTCGTGCTGTTGAATCTGTGCGCGACATTGTGTTGCGCACAGATTTTTTTTGCCTATATCCCTGGTTTTAAACGGTGTTTTTAGCCGTATTGCTATGAGAGGTTGGAAATTCAGCAGTTTTTAGGCGGCTTTAAGACGGCTTATAGACGGCTATATAAAGCGTTCTTTTTCGTGCAGGGAGGGCGAGAACTGCCTGCTTGACCTGGTTGTTTGGTGTTGCAGGGGGAAGAAAGGTGCCGGGCTTCGAAAGTATTCCTTTCCTGCTTGTGTATTGTGCGAACTTGGGTAGCCTTCTTCGGCGTTTATAGCGGGCTGTTTTGGGAGGTGAGAGGCGTTTGGTACGTCTTTGGTAGACGTATTTATTTACACCTATGTGATAACGTTTTAAATGACAACTTATGAGTAACCAAAGAGATATTAAGGATTCTGAGAAGGATCAAAAGAAAATGGAACCTGAGATGAGTTATCTTGATCTGCCGGAGGTGAAAGATATTCCGGGGCAGGAAAACGTGAGGCCGGCGCCTTTGGGTGGCATTGGGGATATGACGGCTTCTTCGGCAGACGAGGAAGGTAAACGGGTGCTGGACAGGGAAGAAGATGAGCTTGATGAAACGGATGTTACGGAAGAGGAAAGGGAGCTGCTGAGAGAGACTGCGGAGAGTGGTGCGGGATCGGAAGACCTGGATGTGCGCCGGGCGCGGTTGGATAATACCGATGATGATGGTGATCCGTTGAATGAGAGTGAAGGGCATCCGTTGTCGGGGCGGGATCTTGATGTGCCGGGGAGCGATGATGACGATGATATGGAGGATATAGGTGAGGAAGATGAGGAGAACAATGCCTACAGCATTAGTGGGAACGATGGTAATGATTAACAAAAAATAGGGAGTTTAACGTTGAAAATGAGTATATTAGAACTCTAAATCGATTTCTCTGATGAAAACACAATTAGTCTTAGGTGCTGCTGTCGTTACTTTATTTGCTTCGAATTTACTGACAGGTTGTAAGAGTGGGGAAGATGAAAAGAAGAAAGGGGCTGATTCTACCCAGGTTGCGGAAAAGAAGGCTGGTCCTGGTGACCCTATCAAGTATGATAGTTCGAAGCGTTATATTTTTTTAACGTGGGACGATGCGCCTCAGCCGCCGGGGACGAATGTGTGTAAGCAGGTGTTCCAGGAACAAGGGGTGAAGGCTACCTTCTTTATGGTGGGGATGCACCAGTTGGATCATCGCCGGAAATTGATTGTTGACTCGCTGCGTAATGCTTATCCGCAATTCCTGATAGCCAACCATAGTTATACGCATGGTTTCCGTAACAATTACCGTAGTTTTTATGCGCATGCGGATAGTGCCGTGAATGATTTCCTGAAAGCGCAGGAGGAATTGAAGATCCCTGTTAAGATCATAAGACTGCCTGGTAATAACAACTGGGTATCGAAGGGGGAGATACGCGGACCTAAAACGCCACGTGAGGTGTGCAAGCGCCTGGATTCACTTGGGTTTAAAGTGGTGGGCTGGGACCTGGAATGGCGTTTCAAAGGAAACTCTACGCCGATACAGAGTGCTGACGAAATGGTAGCCGAGGTGAACAACAAGTTTGATAATTTCACGAGTTATGAGCCCAATGCGGTTGTGATATTAGCGCATGACCGGATGTTTGCGGGCAAGCAATATGCTGATTCTTTAAGGAAATTTATTTCGGTATTAAAGCAGGATCCAAGGAATGTGTTTGAGACGATAGACCATTATCCTATGGTGCAGAAATAGATCGATGACTATATCTTATACAGTTTCTATTATAGTAGTATTAGCGGCGCTGATTGCATATCTCAATCAGCGCTTTTTACGTTTGCCCAATGCGATAGGGGTGATGGTGATTTCCATTTCGATGTCGGTGGTGCTGATGCTTAGCAGTGGTTTGTTCCCGGAGTTTTTTCATGATACCATTGCTTTAATAGACTCTGTGGATTTTGACAAGGTGGTGATTGGTACGATGCTGAACTTCCTGTTGTTTGCGGGCACGATACAGATACGTATTGCGGATCTGCGGACGCAGCAGCTGGCGGTGCTATTGTTTTCAACGGTGAGTGTGGCTTTGTCTACGGCAATTGTTGGTTTCCTGTTGTATGGTGTGGTGTGGTTGTTGAAGATGCCGGTTACGTTGCTGGAGTGTTGTTTGTTCGGGGCGTTGATATCGCCTACTGACCCGGTGTCGGTATTGGGGATCATCAAGGAGGCGAAGGTCTCGAAATCGCTGGAGATGAAGATTGCGGGTGAGTCGCTCTTCAATGACGGGGTGGCGCTGGTGATCTTTTTTAGCATACTGCATGCGATCCGGAATCCGCAGGTGGCGGTTACTTTCAGTGGTGTGGCCAAGGTGTTTGCCTGGGAGGCGCTGGGGGGGCTGGCCCTGGGGTTATTGCTGGGTTTTATAGGATTGAGGGCGTTAAAGGGAATAGACCATTATAAAGTGGAGGTAATGATTTCGCTGGCTATAGTGGTGGGCGGGTATTCACTGGCAAGGAGCATAGGGATCTCGGGGCCGCTGACGATGGTGGCTGCGGGGATATTCATAGGGAATTATGGGAAGTCGTATGCCATGTCGGATGTGTCGCGTGATTACCTGGATAAGTTCTGGGAGCTTGTGGAGGAGATACTGAACATTGTATTGTTTGTATTGATAGGATTTGAATTGTTGCTGATAAAACGTTATGATCATTATGTGCTGGTGGGGTGTGCGGCGGTGGTAATAGTGCTGGCGGCGCGGTTTATATCGCTTGCCATTCCGGCGTTATTTATCCGTTTCTGGGAGAAGATGAGCGGGCGGACTTTGTTATTTCTTACGTGGGGAGGGTTGCGTGGCGGGGTATCGATTGCGCTGGCGCTTACTTTAACGCGGGGATTACATCGGGATCTGTTTGTATTTGTGACCTATTTCGTGGTAGTTTTTTCTGTGATCGTGCAGGGATTGAGCATTGAGCGGCTGACGAGCAGGGAGAAGCGGCGGATGCTGGAGCAGAATAGGTAGGGAGGGGGTAAAAAAATGCACGCCGGGAAACCGGCGCGCGTATCATTTTAAAAACAATAAATAAAACCTTTCTTTCATATGGCTTAGACCGAAGTCAGCAATCTTTTGGCAAGCAATTTAAATGGCAATAAATTCTGTTAGAGGTTTGACACTTTAGCAATTCGCTGGATCAAAATAAAGGAATTCCTTTCAAACTAACAAATATTAGTGACAGTATTTTTAGAAATTTTTGAAACTTCAGGTTGAATAATAATTGGTGTTTGTGGGTTGTAATGTAAAATTTTTTTTGTTTTATTAGTAATTACTACCTTTGCCGCCTTATGGATTTTGGAAAATTGTATTCCGTTCACACATCTTTCTTACATTTCAACAGGTACCTGGCAAGGTAAAATATACCTTAATAAGCTGCTATTCAGTTTATTAGGGCATTGATTTGTGATGAAATGAGATAGGAGAAATGGGGGTATAGTGTTCCGTCATCTGTTTTAAAAATTGCAATTTTTACATATGGCCATTAAAAAAGACAATCGTCCCAAAGCATCATTTTCTAAAATAACCATCGGTTTGGCATCGCCGGACAGTATTTTAGAACGCAGCTTTGGTGAAGTATTGAAGCCTGAAACCATCAATTACCGTACGTACAAGCCCGAGCGGGATGGTCTGTTTTGTGAAAGAATTTTCGGTCCTGTAAAAGATTATGAATGTGCCTGTGGCAAATACAAGCGTATCCGTTATAAGGGTATTGTTTGTGACCGTTGCGGGGTTGAGGTAACAGAGAAGAAGGTGCGTCGTGAGCGCATGGGCCACATTAAGCTGGTGGTGCCTGTGGTGCATATCTGGTATTTCAAAAGCTTACCTAACAAGATTGGTTACCTGTTGGGTATGAGTTCCAAGAAATTGGAGACGATTGTTTATTATGAAAGGTATGCGGTTATACAGCCGGGTATCCGTGAAGATAAAGGTTTACAAAGCGGTGATCTTTTGACTGAAGAAGAGTACCTGGAGATCATGGATAATCTTCCAAAAGATAACCAGTACCTGCCTGATGAAGATCCTAATAAATTCATTGCCAAGATGGGTGCTGAGGCTGTGCATGATCTGCTGGCCCGCATTGAGCTTGACTCTTTAAGTTTCACCCTGCGTAATGCAGCTGCGAACGAGACTTCACAACAGCGTAAGGCGGATGCCCTGAAGCGTTTGAGTGTGGTGGAATCGTTCCGTGAGGCTTCTACCCGTATCACTAACCGTCCTGAGTGGATGGTGATGCAGTATGTGCCTGTTATTCCTCCTGAATTACGTCCGTTGGTTCCATTGGATGGCGGTCGTTTTGCGTCTTCTGACCTGAACGATCTTTATCGTCGTGTGATCATCCGTAATAACCGTTTAAAGCGTTTGCTGGAGATCAAAGCTCCCGAGGTGATCTTGCGTAACGAGAAGCGTATGTTGCAGGAAGCGGTTGATTCGTTGTTTGACAACAGCCGTAAGTCGAATGCTGTAAAGGCAGAAGGCGGACGTGCGCTGAAATCGCTGAGTGATGTGCTGAAAGGTAAACAAGGCCGTTTCCGTCAGAACCTGTTGGGTAAACGTGTTGACTACTCTGGCCGTTCTGTAATTGTGGTAGGCCCTGAGCTGAAAATGCATGAGTGTGGTTTACCTAAAGACATGGCTGCGGAGCTGTTCAAGCCGTTTGTTATCCGTAAATTAATAGAAAGGGGTATTGTGAAAACAGTTAAATCGGCCAAGAAGCTGGTTGACCGCAAGGAAGCTGTGATCTGGGATATCCTTGAAAATATACTGAAAGGCCACCCTGTGATGTTAAACCGTGCCCCTACGCTGCACCGTTTATCTATCCAGGCTTTCCAGCCCCGTTTGGTGGAAGGAAAGGCGATTCAGTTACACCCGCTGGTAACAGCATCATTCAACGCCGACTTCGACGGTGACCAGATGGCGGTTCACGTGCCTTTGAGCAGTGCAGCTGTACTGGAAGCCCAGTTGCTGATGTTATCTTCTCACAACATTCTCAACCCTCAGAACGGTACGCCTATCACCCTGCCTTCACAGGACATGGTTCTTGGTTTGTACTACATCACCAAGGGTAAGAAATCGACCGACACTGAAAAAGTGAAGGGTGAGGGTATGGCCTTCTACAACATGGATGAGGTGCTGATCGCGTATAATGAGAACCGTGTAGAATTACACGCCAACATTAAAGTAAAAACCAATGTACGTGAGAACGGCACACTGGTTAAAAAATTAATAGAAACTACTGTAGGCCGCGTACTGTTCAACCAGCACGTACCTAAAGAAGTAGGTTTCGTTAACGCCTTACTTACCAAGAAGAGCCTGAGGGAGATCATTGGTGATATCATCAAGATCACCAACGTTCCCAAGACTGCGAAATTCCTCGATGATATCAAGCAGTTAGGATTCCGTATGGCCTTCCGTGGTGGTTTGTCGTTCAACGTAAACGATCTTATCATTCCTGAAATGAGGAATGAGCTGCTCGAGCAGGCTAAGAACGAAGTTGAGGAAGTGTGGGAGAACTATAACATGGGTCTTATCACCAACAACGAACGTTACAACCAGGTAATCGATATCTGGAGCCGTGTGGATACCCGTATTACTGAAACGCTGATCCGTGAGATGCAGACAGACAAGCAGGGCTTCAACTCTGTTTACATGATGCTTGATTCCGGTGCGCGTGGTAGTAAGCAACAGGTTAAGCAGTTGGCAGGTATCAGGGGTCTGATGGCGAAACCAAGGAAATCCGGTTCTTCCGGTTCCGAGATCATTGAGAACCCGATCCTTTCGAACTTCAAGGGTGGTTTGAACGTATTGGATTACTTCATCTCTACGCACGGTGCGCGTAAAGGTCTTGCGGATACGGCTCTTAAAACGGCGGATGCGGGTTACCTGACCCGTCGTCTTGTAGACGTTGCGCAGGATGTGGTGATCACTGAAGAGGATTGCGGAACATTAAGGGGTATTGCGACTTCAGCGTTGAAAGACAACGAAGACATCGTAGAA
This sequence comes from Filimonas effusa, assembly GCF_004118675.1. Taxonomy (NCBI): domain Bacteria; kingdom Pseudomonadati; phylum Bacteroidota; class Chitinophagia; order Chitinophagales; family Chitinophagaceae; genus Filimonas; species Filimonas effusa. The sequence goes on from NZ_SDHZ01000006.1 coordinate 14,930, forward strand.
CCGTTAACAGACCGTATCATGGGACGTACTTCGTTACATGATGTATTCCATCCTCAGACTGATGAGCTGATAGCGAAGGCAGGTGAGGAAATCACTTCTGAAGTAGCGAAAGCTATCGAGGATGCTGGTATCGAAACTGTTGAGATCCGTTCTGTACTTACCTGCGAAAGCAAGCGCGGTGTGTGCGTGAAGTGTTATGGTAAAAACCTGGCAACCGGTTATATGGCTCAGAATGGTGATGCTGTTGGTATCATCGCTGCACAGTCGATCGGTGAACCTGGTACACAGCTGACACTGCGTACGTTCCACGTGGGTGGTATTGCCGGTTCTTCTTCTATCGAATCATCACTGAACGCCAAGTTTGACGGTACTATCCAGTTCGATGGTTTACGTACTGTACTTACTGAAAATGCGGAAGGCGACAAAGAAACCATCGTTATTGGCCGTACCGGTGAGGTAAGGATCATGGATGTGAAGAATGATCGTCTGATGATCACCAATAACGTTCCTTATGGTGCTACGCTGCTGGTGAAAGATGGTCAGCAGGTGAAGAAAGGGGAGCCTATCTGTAAGTGGGATCCGTTCAACAACGTTATCGTTGCTGAGATTGCGGGTGAGATCCGTTTCGAGAATGTAATTGAAGGTGTTACTTTCCGTGAAGAAGCAGATGAGCAAACCGGTCACCGTGATAAAGTGGTTATTGAAACTAAAGATAAGACCAAGATTCCTGGTATCGTGCTGGAAGGCAAGGAGATCAAGAACTACAACTTACCTGTAGGTTCCCGTCTGGTAACGGAAGAAGGTGACAAGGTAAGGGCTGGTCAGGTTATTGTGAAGATCCCGAGGACCCTGCGTAAGTCAGGTGACATCACGGGTGGTTTGCCTCGTGTAACTGAATTGTTCGAGGCAAGGAACCCTGGTAACCCTGCGGTAGTTTGCGAGATCGATGGTGTAGTAGCTTTCGGTAACGTAAAACGTGGTAACCGTGAGATCATTGTAGAAGCGAAAGATGGTATCACCAAGAAATACCTGGTACCGTTGACACGTCAGATCCTGGTACAGGATGGTGACTTCGTGAAAGCTGGTACGCCTTTATCTGATGGTCAGGTAGCGCCTGCGGATATTCTTTCTATCAAAGGACCTTATGCTGTACAAGAGTATGTGGTGAATGAGATCCAGGAAGTTTACCGTTTACAGGGTGTGAAGATCAATGATAAGCACGTAGAGGTTATCGTTCGTCAGATGATGAAGAAAGTAGAGATCGTTGATGCCGGTGATACCAAGTTCCTTGAAGAAGACCTGGAAGACAGGTTTGAATTCAACGAAGAGAATGACCGCATTTTTGATAAGAAAGTTGTAACTGAAGCTGGTGAGAGCAGCAGGCTGAGAGCTGGTCAGATCATTACTTTACGTGAGTTGAGGGAAGAAAACTCCATTTTACGTCGTAGTGATAAGAAACTGGTGGAGGTGCGTGATGCACAGCCAGCCACAGCAACGCCGGTACTGTTGGGTATCACCAAAGCGTCACTGGGTGTACAAAGCTGGATCTCTGCAGCTTCGTTCCAGGAGACAACTAAAGTACTGAGCTCTGCCGCTATCCAGGGTAAAACAGATGATATGATCGGCTTGAAAGAGAACGTGATCACAGGTCACCTGATACCTGCGGGTACTGGTCAGAAGTTATTTGAAAATATGATCGTAGGTAGTAAAGAAGAGTATGAGCTCTTGTCTACGGCCCGCGAGGCAATGAACTTCGATGATGAAGAATAGGAAAAAGCGCCGCAAGGCGCTTTTTTTTTGATGCTATGTGAGGGCTTGATTTATTCCTCTATAAAACTGTTAAATCGGCATTAACATTCAGGTATGTTAGGCTGGGATGCCTATCTTCAGGCATCGAAATATTATTGCATGAAGAATTTTTCCATTGTATTGAATCTTGTGTTGTTGGTGGCAGTGGGGGTATTGTTTTATTTTCAGTTTAAGTCGCCCAAGACGGCAGGGCAAGTGCAACGTGTAGTTTCGGATACAGCTTCACCCGGGAGTTTTAAGATCGTGTATTTTGAAATGGACTCACTGGATGTTAAATATGAATATCTGAAAGAAGTAAGAGAGGTGCTCAGGCGCAAAGAAGCGCAAATGGGCAATGAAATGAAGCAGATGGAAATTCGTTTAACCAATAAGTATAAGGAGTATCAGCAAAGGGCTGCTTCTATGTCTCAGGCAGAACAAATGGCATTACAGCAGGAGCTGAGTCAAATGCAACAGGATGCTCAGGCGGCGGGGCAGGAGAAGAGCCAGGAATTAAATGGTGAATCGATGCGCCGTTTACAGGAGGTTAAGCTGAAGATCCAGGATTTTCTGAAAGCATACAGTGCCCAGCATGGTTATGTATTTGTATATGCTGCTGACAGGTCGGACAATATTTATTACAAAGATCCCAGTCGTGATATCACTGCCGAGGTGATAAGACTGCTGAATGAGCAGTACCACGCTGAGAAGAAAAAGAAATAAAAGTGTGATTAAATCCGCTTAACTTTAAGAATCCCGTGTAACCAGCGGGATTTTTTTATGTATGGACCGTACCGGATTTAAACCCACGTTAAGCTTGCTTGACGGAACTATGATTGTTGCCGGAAGCATGATAGGCTCCGGGATCTTTATTGTAAGCGCCGAAATGCTGCGTCATGTAGGCTCCAGTGGCTGGCTTATGGTTGTATGGCTTATAACCGGCTTTATGACGGTGGCAGCGGCTGTAAGTTATGGCGAATTGAGCGCTATGTTTCCTAAGGCCGGCGGGCAGTATGTTTATTTGAAGGAGTCGTATAATCCGCTGGTTGGTTTCCTTTATGGCTGGAGTTTTTTTGCTGTGATACAAACGGGTACTATTGCTGCTGTAGGTGTTGCGTTTTCCAAATTCACTGCGTACCTGTTACCGGCGGTGAGTGAAGACAAGGTGCTGCTATCGGCGGGTAATTTTCATATATCACCGGCGCAGGTGTTATCTATTGCCACCATTATTTTACTTACCTACATCAATACCAGGGGCCTTAAAAGCGGGAAGTTGATTCAAACGAGCTTTACGATCATAAAGCTGGTGAGTTTGTTTGGGCTTGTAATACTGGGGCTGCTGGCAGCGAAAGGTGAAGTGTGGGATGCCAACTGGGCGAATGCCTGGGACCTGCATGCCTTAAACAAGGATGGCAGTACCGGTAGCTATACTATGGGGGCTGCATTGGGCGCTATTGCTGCGGCAATGGTGGGCAGTATTTTCAGCAGCGTGGCCTGGGAAGGAGTTACTTTCATTGGTGGCGAGATCAAGAATCCCAAACGTAACCTGGGACTGAGTTTATTCCTGGGGACTTTTGTTGTAACGATCGTATATCTGGCAGCCAATATCATGTATACGGCGGTACTGCCTTTACAGGAGATAGCGTCGGCAGAGAAAGACCGGGTGGCCGTAGCTGCTTCCAATGCCATCTTTGGCAATATAGGTACTTATGTTATTGCTGTGATGATCATGATCTCAACCTTTGGCTGTAACAATGGTCTGGTATTGGCAGGGGCCAGGGTCTATTATACGATGGCCAAAGATGGATTGTTTTTCAAAAAGACGGGTGAGCTTAACAGGTTTGCGGTACCTGAGTTTGCTTTATGGATACAATGCCTGGTGGCCTGCCTGTTGTGTTTGAGCGGCAGGTATGGCGACCTGCTGGACATGGTCTCTTTTGTTGTCGTTATTTTTTATGTATTAACTATATTGGGTGTTTTTATACTCAGGAAGAAGCGGCCTGACGCGGAACGCCCGTATAAAGCTTTTGCTTATCCTGTGCTACCGGCAATATTTATATTAATGGGGCTGGCTTTTTGCGTGTTGCTGATCATGTACAAGCCGGGATTTACGTGGCCGGGACTGATTATTGTATTGATTGGCATACCTATTTATTATCTTGCAGTGGCAAATAAACACAAGACCGGCTCATGAATTTTGATGTATTGTTCGATGACTTCAGGAAGTTGCGTATTGCAGTTGTTGGAGATGTAATGCTTGACACTTACTGGTGGGGCAAGGTGGATCGTATTTCGCCTGAAGCGCCGGTGCCGGTAATTGCACTTGACCACAAAGAATACAGGATTGGCGGGGCGGGGAATGTTGCATTGAACACGGTATCGCTGGGGGCGGAAACCACTTTATTCTCTGTAGTCGGAGACGACGACGATGCGGATATGCTGCTGGGGCTGTTACAGGATCAGCATGTTGATACGAAGTATATTATCAAAAGCAGGAGCAGGATCACCACCAATAAAATAAGGGTGGTGAGTAAGAGCCAGCAGATGTTGCGGGTTGATTCGGAAGTTACACATGATATAGTCAGTGAAGATGAAGAGGTGTTGTTAAGCAGTTTTACTTCTTATGTAAAACGTTATCAGCCGGCGGTAGTGATCTTTGAAGATTATGATAAGGGTATTCTCACTCCTACATTGATCAAGGGTATTATTGCTGTTTGCAAGGAGCATGGTGTTGTAACTACAGTAGATCCGAAGCGGGCGCATTTCTTTGCTTATGAGGGGGTAGATATTTTCAAGCCCAATCTTAAAGAGGTTCGGGAGGCGTTACATATTACGGCGGCTGAGATAAATGAAGCAACCTTAAGGGAAATACATGCTGAATTACACAAAGTATTACAGCATAAGGTTTCGCTGATCACGTTGTCGGAAAAAGGGGTATTTTTTCAGAAGGGAAGCCAGTCGCGGATATTGCCTGCTCACCTGCGTAATATTGCTGATGTGAGCGGTGCCGGTGACACGGTGATAGCTGTGGCTTCGATGGTATATGCGCAAACTAAAGATATCCGTTTGATGGCAGGCATGGCCAATATTGCCGGCGGATTGGTATGTGAAGCGGTGGGAACAGCTGCCATCAGCCGCGAAATGCTGGAAAAAGAATGCCATCGTTTGCTGGGTGGCAATGAATAGTAATTAGAAAAAATCTAACATGGGCAATAAGTTTATGCCTCATTATTGACAAAATTCAATAGTGAGGCATTTTTATTGTGTTTCATCTATGGTTTGTGCTTTAATATTCAAAACTGTGCGTTTCTAAATAAAGTAATTTCGGCATCAAAAAAAGTAAGGAAACAGTTGTTTATGAGCGCGTACACTATTGTTATTCATGGCGGTGCCGGCACCATTCTGAAAGGTGATATGACCCCTGAGCTGGAAGCAGCCTATATGGAAGGTTTGGATGCGGCGATATGGGCTGGTTACAGCGTACTGGAAAAAGGCGGTTCGGCAGTTAATGCTATCAAGGCCGCTATTGTTATGCTGGAAGATAATGTGTTGTTCAATGCCGGCAAGGGTTCTGTTTTTACGAAAAAAGGCGTTCAGGAAATGGACGCTGCCATTATGGATGGCAGCACGCTTGCTGCCGGCGCCGTAGCAGGCGTGAGGAACGTAAGAAATCCGATAGAACTGGCTACTGAGGTGATGCGCAATAGTAATCATGTGTTCCTGAGTGGCAAAGGTGCCAATGACTTCGCCATCAAGCAGGGGGTAAAGCTGGAGCCGGATGAATACTTTTTCTCCCAGTTCCGGTACGATCAGTGGAAGGCTATTCGGGATTCTGATAATTATTCGCTGGATCATACCCATCAGCGTTTGGAAGAACTGATGAAAGACAAGAAGTTTGGTACTGTAGGTGCGGTTGCCCTGGATATGGATGGTAATATTGCCGCAGCAACGTCTACAGGTGGTATGACAAACAAGAAATACGGAAGGATAGGGGATAGCCCGGTTATTGGTGCGGGAACCTATGCCAATAATAATACCTGTGGCATCAGTTGTACAGGACATGGTGAGTTATTCATCCGTTCTGTGGCGGCGTATGATGTGAGCTGCCTGATGGAATACAAAGGAATGAGCTTAAAAGACGCCATGGAGGAAGTGGTGAACGATAAACTCGTGAAAATGGGCGGCGAAGGGGGGATGATTGGGGTTGATAATCAAGGCAATGTTTCTATGGTGTTGAATAGTGCAGGTATGTACCGCGCAGCCCGCAGCAGCAGCGGCTTTTCTGAAACCGCTATCTACAAATAAGTAAAAAATACCTGGTTATAAGTAGTTTTGTGACTGATTATAACCAGGCGAAAAAATATTTTGACAGCTTTTAAACCCCGGGGTCTATAAGCTGTCTATAAGAGCGTAAGAGAGAACCGCAAGGTTTTAGTTTGCACAGGCGTTTCCGACGGGGGTTAGGGAACGCCTTTTTATTTTAGATCTTTTGCAATGCCAGCTCTATTCTGTCGAGCGCTTCGGCCAGAATAGCTTGCGAGGTGGAAAAACAAATCCTGATATGGCCCGCCGCTCCGGGGCCAAACCATTGTTCTGCCCCTGGTACCACTGCTACTTTTGCTTCGTGCAGGAGATAATCGGATAGGGCGGTGCTGCTGAATCCTGTCGCTTTTATATCGGGGAAAGCGAGGTAACAACCCTGTGGCAGATGGCATTGGATTCCTTTCATCTGGTTCAATCGTTCCACCGTATAATTACGCATTGCGGTAAGGTGGCTCACGAAATCTTCGACCCAGTACCAGCATTTTTCATATGCAGCCTGCCCTGCTATCTGTGAAAGGGTAGAAACGCCATAGGCTGTTGTTCTCACCATAGAAGTTTCTACAATGCCTTCATAGGCAAAAGCGGAGGGGGCAACAATGAAACCGATGCGTAATCCGGCGAGGCCAAATGATTTACTTAATCCGTATACGGTAAAAGTTCTTGCTGCCAGTTCAGTTGAGAGGGCGGCGATGCTATGATACAAGGATCCGGGGAAAACGATATCGCTCCATATTTCATCGCTCATAATCCAGAGGTCGTGGTCTATGGCAACCTGGCCCAATGCCAGCAACTCTTCGCGGGTAAACACTTTGCCGGACGGGTTGTGCGGGTTACAAAGACAAAGCATTTTTGTACGGGGAGTGATAAGCGTGCGCAGGTGCGCAATATCGAATGCTCCGGTAGTTACATTTATAGGGAAATAAACTGCGGTGCCTCCGGCGGCTTCTACCGATTTCTTAAACAGGAAATCCACCGGATCAAAGATGATGGCTTCATCGCCGGGCTGCAGGCAGTAGCGTGCCACCACGAACATACCCTGCGCGGCGGTGTCGATAGGCAGAATAAGAGCGGGATCGGTGTTGATGTTCCTTCTGTCTTTCATAGCCGCAGCGATTGCCGATTTAAAGCCCGGCAGTCCTTCGCCGGGTCCATAGGAGAATACCCGTTCACCTGCGTAGGCGGTAATGGCTTCTGCTATTTCCGGTGCACACTGAAAGTCGGGATCTGCGGCAGTAAGCGGAATAACACCTTCGGGCAGGGTAGCCCATCTGAGGTTATAAGCACGTGAACGCAGGGCGTTCATATTTATATTGTCGTTTGAGAAGTTATGCATAGTGATACTTGGATGTAGTGAGCGTCATTATTTTGCCAGCGGCACTTGCGCTTCGTCGTGCAGGTGCAGTTCGGGATGAAGGAACCAGTCTTCCTGTTTCCTGCCGAATTCCAGATATTTCTGTAAATCGTTTTTTCGTTGCTGATAGTATTGTGCGAATACGCCGCCGAAATCATCGGGTGACTGAATCTGCTGCAGTAATTCGCTTAATAACATGGCATCGGTAAGGGCGCTGTTGGTGCCCTGGCTGGTGAAAGGCAGCGCCAGATGCGCAGCGTCGCCAATGAGTACAATGTTCTGGCGATGGAAACTATTCAGTAGATCCATATCCCTGGTAAGCCAGAGGAATACTTTATTAAAATCGGTTTGCCGGATAACCTGTTGTACAGGTGGTGGCCATCCTGCCAGCGTTTGAGTAGCAAAATCCTTTTTAATATCGTTTGATAATCCCTGCATGGCGTAAGCGGTACTGTCAAATTGCATGTACCAGATCACCTGCTGACTATTACAGGGAACCAGGCCCATAGAAAGAGGTTTATCGTGGCATTGTGTTTTAAGCATATGCCCGTCCAGTTCCAGGGCAAGCGCTTCATCATCTATGATGCCTACCAGTTCCTGGATAGGCGACTGCCTTGCTTCATGAAGCGGGAATAGTTTCTTCCTGATAACAGAGTTGGCGCCATCTGCAGCGATAAAGAGATCGCCGGTTTCTTTTTCGCCGGTAGTAGATACGGCGGCTACTGCTTTTCCTTCCTTGTTAAATTCAAAATGGGAGAATTCAAAACCTGTGTGAATAGCAGGCTCACGTACCAGCATGCGCAGTGCATCGATACAGGTTGACCGCTTGATAGCCAGGCAATCGGACAGGGGCGCTGTTTTAAAAACTACACCATCGGGGTGGCGCATAATGGCTCCTTTCAACATTTGTCCATGGCTGCGGGCATATACACCGCAGCCCATTTTATCGAGGGCCGATAATCCATTAGGCATGATAATGAAACCGAGGCCTACTTCACGAAAACGGGCTGTCTTTTCTTTTACTGTTACGTCCCAGCCTATCTTCTGCAAACTGATAGCTGCTCCGAGGCCTGCGATGCCGCCGCCGATGATAACCGCCTTCATGATGTATGTATGTTTGGTCTTTCAATTGATCCGGCAAAATACTTAAAGGAAGTTAATGCGGCTCCGGCTTAAAGGATTTTAAGGATAAATAAAACGATGTAATTACATTGATCCGTAACTTATTTAAGCAGGCCTTTGATCTCGTTTAATTTCATTAATGCTTCAACAGGTGTAAGCCGGTTGATATCGATCGTTTCGAGTAGTTTCCTGATTTCATCGAATGTTTCGCTATGTGCATCGAAAATGGATAATTGCATTTTGGGAGCGCTTATTTTCTGCATATTATGCTGCATAGATGTAACAGCAGGACCATTTTCGGTTGTGATGGTTTCATCTACATGTTTCTCTTCCAGCTGTTTCAATATTTCGTTAGCCCTGTCGATGAGCGATGGAGGCATGCCGGCCATTTTAGCCACATGAATACCAAAGCTGTGTGTGCTGCCGCCCGGAGCGAGTTTACGAAGGAAGATGATCTTATTGCCTACTTCCTTATTGGTGACATGAAAATTCCTGATACGTGCCAGTTTGTTTTCCAGCTCATTTAATTCGTGGTAGTGTGTGGCAAATAATGTTTTGGGAGCGGCTGCAGAGTGATGCAGGAACTCTACTATGCTCCATGCAATGGAGATGCCGTCGTAAGTAGAAGTACCCCGGCCAATTTCATCAAGCAGGATAAGGCTGCGTGCCGAAACGTTGTTGATGATGCTGGCGGTTTCATTCATTTCCACCATGAAGGTACTTTCACCTCCGCTGAGGTTATCGCTGGCACCCACACGCGTAAAGATCTTGTCGGTGACAGGGATCTGGGCCGATGCGGCTGCCACAAAGCTGCCCATATGCGCCATAAGCGTGTTCAGCGCCGTTTGACGAAGGATGGCGCTTTTACCACTCATGTTGGGACCTGTAAGAATGATGATCTGCTGCGATGTTGGATCGAGCGTGATATCATTGGCTACATAGGATTCTCCCGGAGGAAGGTTCCTTTCTATAACAGGATGGCGGCTTTCCTTTAATTCCAGTGAGGCGCCATCATGTAATACAGGCTTTTTATAATTATAATGAAGTGCATTATCGGAGAAACAAATAAGACAATCAAGTACGGCTAATACATGACCATTCACCTGTATAGGCGCTATGTATTGCTGCAGGTCGGTGATCAGCTGATCGTAGAGCTGTGCTTCTATGGCTGCGATCTTATCTTCCGCCCCGGTGATCTTTTCTTCGTATTCTTTCAGTTCAGGTGTAATATATCTTTCGGCATTGGCAAGTGTTTGCTTGCGGAGCCAGTCTGCCGGCACTTTCGACTTATGTGAATTGGTGACTTCAAGATAGTAACCAAACACATTGTTGAAGCTGATCTTCAGGGAAGATATCCCCGTTTTTTCCGACTCACGCTGTTGTATTTCTACCAGGTATTCTTTACCACCGCTGGCTATACGCCTTAGGTCGTCGAGCTCTTTATGGATACCTTCGGCAATGAGGTTGCCTTTATTTACCGCTACCGGAGGATTTTCGTGCAGTGTTGCGGTGATTTTGTCGGCTATTGAAATACAGGGATCGAGTAACCCCGAAAGCTGCTGCAGGTAGGGGTTGGTTGCGGATGCGGTTGTTTGTTTTATTTGGTTGGTTTGGTAAAGCCCTTTCGCCAGCTGCGCTATTTCACGTGGATTTATTTTCCTTACCGGTATTTTACTAACCAGCCGCTCAATATCACCGCATTGCTGGATGAGTTGCTGCACCTGCTTGCGCAGGTCTGTGTTTTTAATAAAGTATTCAACGAGGTCGAGGCGCTCGTTGATTTTGGCAGCATCACAGAGCGGTAACAACAGCCAGCGTTTCAGCAGGCGGGCGCCCATGGGGCTTACTGTGTTGTCAAGCACTTTCAGCAGGCTGTTCACCTGATCGGCCTGGTTACTGATGAGTTCCAGGTTACGGATGGTAAAACGGTCCATCCACAGGTAGTCGTTACGTTCAAGTCTTTGGATGGTGGTAATATGCTGAAGGTTGGGATGCTCCGTATCCTTCAGATAGTGCATAACGGCGCCGGCAGCGATAATACCCAGCGACATTTTTTCTATACCAAAGCCTTTAAGGGAATGTGTCTGGAAGTGTTTAAGCAGGCTTTCTGTGGCAAAGGCCTCTTCAAAGATCCAGCTTTCGAGGGTATAGGTATAGAATTTATTGCCAAAACTTTCTTTAAACTGTTTCTGGTAGCTGCGCTGAAACACCACTTCCGCGGGGCGGAAGCTTTGCAGAAGACGGTCGGCATATTCCTGGTTGCCTTCGGCAACAAAAAATTCACCCGTAGAGATATCGAGGAAGGCAACGCCTGCCTGGTCGCCTTGTATATGCATGCCTGCCAGGAAGTTATTGCTGCCCAGTTCAAGCAGTTTGTCGTTCATGGCAACGCCGGGAGTGACCATTTCGGTAACGCCTCTTTTTACGATGCCTTTGGCTTGTTTGGGATCTTCGAGCTGATCGCATACGGCTACCCTGTGGCCGGCTTTTACCAGCTTATGAAGATAAGTATCGAGTGAGTGATGCGGAAAACCGGCGAGTTCCGATGCGCCGGAAGCCGCGCCATTATTCCTTTTGGTAAGTGTAATGCCAAGCACTTGTGCTGTAACAATAGCATCTTCTCCGAATGTTTCATAGAAGTCGCCAACCCTGAAAAGAAGGATGGCGTCGGGGTATTTTTGCTTGATAGCACGGTGCTGTTGCATTAAAGGAGTATCTGAAGCTGCTTTTGCCATAGGCGGCAAATATAAAATATGCTGGTTAAACCCCTGGCTTACAAGGGGTCGAATGTGGACAAATGGGCCGTGACAGGGGAAAGTTATACCTTTGCGCGATGCGGAAACTAAGTATGGACGAACTGGGCCGCAAAACAGTGGCCGAATTTAAGCAGGCGGTGAAAACGCCTGTTGTTGTTGTATTGGATAATATCCGTAGTATGCACAACGTAGGCAGCGTTTTCCGTACCGCAGATGCTTTTCTTATCGAAGGCGTGTGTTTATGCGGTTATACGCCGCAGCCGCCACACCGCGATATCCATAAAACTGCCCTGGGCGCTACCGAATCTGTCGACTGGGTGTATACGGAAACAACACTGGAAGCCGTGCTGCAACTGAAGCAACAAGGCTATAAGGTGTTTGGTATTGAGCAAACGGAAGGCAGCCTGTCGTTGGAAACGATTGTCATTCCGGAAGGTGAAAAAATGGCGGTCGTGTTTGGCAACGAGGTGGAAGGGGTTGACCAGGAGGTGCTCCGGCATTGCGATGGTTGTATTGAAATCCCGCAGCTGGGCATGAAACACTCCCTGAATATTTCGGTAGCTGCCGGCATTGTATTGTGGAAGCTGGCGGAACAGCGTTTTATAAATGCAAAAGAAAGTGTATAATCAGATATATGAGTAAGTTTAAGAATTACCTGAGCCTTGTAAAATTTTCGCATACTATTTTTGCTTTGCCATTTGCGATGATAGGGTTTATGCTGGGATTGAAGGAGTGGAATGATATCACCGGGTATTTTTCCGGCGGATATCGTACTTTTTCTCCTGAATTTGTGGAGGTATACCAGATGCCCGTTACATTGGGTGAATTGGGTATAAGATTCGTACTGGTGCTGGTTTGTATGGTTACCGCGCGAAGCGCTGCCATGGCTTTTAACCGCTATCTCGACCGCAGCTTCGATGCAAAGAACCCCCGGACAGCGATCAGGGAAATTCCCAGGGGCATTATTTCGGCAGGCAGCGCCTTACGCTTTGTGATCCTTAATTGTATTCTTTTCATTGTGGCTACCTGGTTCATAAACAGGATCTGCTTTTATCTCTCCCCCGTAGCCTTATTTGTAATACTCTTTTACAGCTATACGAAACGTTTTACGCCTTTATGCCATCTGGTATTAGGTGTCGGGCTTTCACTGGCGCCAATAGGGGCTTTCCTGGCGGTAATGGGCATGTTTCAGCTGTTACCCATCCTGTTTTCTTTCGCAGTGGTGTTCTGGGTAAGTGGTTTTGACGTGATCTATGCATTACAGGATGTTGATTTCGACCAGTCGCAACAGCTTTATTCCATTCCTTCCGTATTGGGTAAGGCAAAGGCGTTACGGGTGTCTGAATTGCTGCACGTGCTGAGCGCAGGGTGTGTGATCGCGGCAGGGATATATGGCCACTTTCATTTTGTTTACTGGGTGGGAATAGCGGTATTTGCCGGCATGTTAATTTACCAGCATTCTATAGTAAAACCACATGATCTCAGCAAAGTGAATATCGCCTTTATGACGGCAAACGGCATTGCCAGCGTGGTATTTGGTGTATTGGTGATTGCCGACCTGCTTATTTTATAAATTATAACAATGGGGCGCATTCTTTGTATAGATTATGGCGGAAAAAGAACCGGAATAGCAGTGTCTGATCCGTTGCGTATCATCGCTACCAGTTTAACGACTGTGGAAACCAAACAGTTATTTCCATTCCTGAAGCAGTATTTTCAGCAGGAACAGGTAGACCTGGTGCTGGTTGGCGAACCCAAAAACTGGGATGAGTCCGATACGCATGCCACGCCGCTGGTGAATGCCTTTGTAAATAAGTTTAAAAAAGACTTCCCGGCAATGCCCGTGACCATGGTAGATGAACGGTATACCTCAAAAATGGCTTCGCAGGCAATGGTGGAAATGGGCATGAAAAAGAAAGACAGGCAGGTGAAAGGAAATGTAGATCAGATAGCTGCAACAATTATGTTGCAGGAGTATATGCGTAACTTGTAACAAAATAGATGTACTAAAGTTTTTTTGAAGAACGTTTAGTTAGTAACATTGAGATTCATTTTTTAGTTTATATGATTTTACCAATTGTAGCTTACGGAGCGCCCGTTTTGAGGAAAGCAGCCCGGGACATACCTTCAGACTATCCCGATTTACAGAAGTTGATCGCCGATATGTTTGAAACCATGTATGCCAGTAACGGTGTAGGGTTGGCGGCGCCTCAGATTAATCGTGATATCCGGTTATTTGTGATAGACAGTGCACAGATCTTTGAGCACCAGGAAGAAGATGAAAAAGGAACCTACCCCGATGAACCGGGTGTACGTAAGGCATTCATCAATGCCCGTATCGTATCGCTGGAAGGTGAAGAATGGAGTTATAATGAAGGTTGCCTGAGCATTCCCCGCATCAGGGAAGATGTAATGCGTCCGCAGTCGGTAACGCTGGAATATATGGATGAACAGTTCAATGTTCATGTAGAATCCTTCTCCGGTATCACTTCACGCATTATTCAGCATGAATATGATCATATCGAAGGAAAACTGTTCATCGATTACCTGAAGCCACTGAAACGTAAAATGCTGCAAGGTAAATTGAATGATATCAGTAAAGGAAAAGTTAGGGTAGACTATAAAATGACGTTGGCTAAATGAGACACTGTTGGCTGATAATATTGGTATTTCTGGTATGTGCCGAAAGTAGCGCCCAGGATACTACGGTTATCATAGACAAACAGACTATCACCCTGCCTGGGGTGGTAGTACGCAATAACATGGACTATAAAGGATTACTGGAGCGCATAAAAAAGGACACCACTTTTTACAAGGCATTCCGTAACCTGCGCGTAATTGAATTCACTGCACTTAACGATATCGTGATGCTGGATAAGGAAGACAAACCCAAAGCTTCCTTTTCCAGCAGAACGCGCCAGCACCGCGAGAACGGGTGCCGTACCATGGAGGTGCTGGAACAGAAGACCACCGGCGATTTCCTCGATAGCAAAGGCAACTTTAAATACACCACCGGTGAAATGTATGGCAGCCTGTTTTTCACCAAAGGCAAAGTGTGCGGAGAAGATAATATTGTAAAAGGCCACGAAATAAGTACGGAGGGGAAAAAGGGAATAGATAAACATAAAGAACAGCTCAAAATGTTGTTCTTTAATCCCGGCAAGAAAATCCCCGGTATCCCTTTCATTGGCAACAAGCTGGATCTCTACGACAGCAAAGCGCATAAACTATACGATTACCGCCTCGACTATACAGAATATCATGGCAAATACGCCTATATGTTTTCAGTGAAACCCAAAGAAAATCTGGGTATGTTCAAGGAAGATGATATAGTGGTCGACAACATGACCACCTGGTTTGACGCCACCACTATGGAAGTGATGGCGCGAACCTATTCGCTTAGCTATAAAGCAGGTGTATACGATTTCGATGTATCTATGGAGGTGGAAATGACCAAGGCCGGCGACCTGCTGGTTCCCGCCGTGTTGCGTTACAAAGGCAACTGGGACGTGGTTTTCAAGAAAAGAGAAAAGGCGCGTTTTACCGCCACCTTATTCGATTTCAAATTATAGGTCCAGCGTACCGTTGGGCGACTGCTTCAGCTTGGTTTGCACATATCCCCGCCATTTATCCATTACCTGCGACATATCGTTGGGCAGGGGCGATTCAAAGAACATTTCCTGTTTAGTGACCGGGTGAACAAAACCCAGCGTTTTCGCATGAAGGGCACAACGCGGACATAGATCGAAACAATTATCTACAAACTGTTTGTATTTGGTATATACAGTGCCTTTTAAAATTCTGTCGCCACCATATTCCCAGTCGTTGAAGAGGGTGTGTCCAATATGTTTCATATGAACACGTATCTGGTGCGTGCGTCCTGTTTCCAGTATACATTCTACCGCCGTAACATAATTCATGCGCTCCAGCACCCTGTAATGGGTAATGGCGTGTTTGCCGGTTTCGCCATCGGGGTAGGCGGCAAACATTTTCCTGAAACGCTGGTGGCGCGCAATATGGGCAACAATGGTGCCTTCATCCTGTTCTACATCGCCCCATACAAGCGCTACATATTTACGGGAAACGGTATGATTGAAGAATTGTTTCGCAAGGTGAGCAGCCGCATCAGGCGTTTTAGCCAGCACAATCAGGCCGGTAGTATTCTTATCGATACGATGTACCAGGCCATAACGGGGCAGGTCTTCCTCGGTAAGACCGGGATTTTGCTGCAGCAGGTGGTATAATACCCCATTGAGCAGGGTGCCGGAATAATTACCTACACCAGGATGAACTACCATGTTAGGCGGCTTGTTGATCACCAGTACCGCATCATCTTCATACACGATATGAAGCGGAATGGCTTCCGGTTTAATTTCCGTGTATTCCGGGTTTACAAGGCTCATCAGCACAATGTCGTCACCGGGCTTAACCTTGTAATTGCTCTTTTCCTGCTGGCCATTTACAGTTACAAATCCTGCTTCAATGGCCTTCTGAACCTTATTGCGGCTGGCGCCTTCCAGCCTCAGGTGAATCCATTTGTCTATACGCATGGGCTCCTGGCCTTTATCCACGTGGTAAAGTTTACGCTCGTAAAGGTCTTCCGAATTGTCTTCCTGCAAAATGTCCTGATCTTCCGTCATAGCGCAAAAATAAGCGTAAAAGCTTTATTCGTAAATTTGCTGCATGAACAAGGAGATCAGTTTCGAAGACCTGGGCATTCGTTCTTATAAAGAAGTATGGGATTACCAGGAATCGTTGCTAAAGGAAAATGTGGCCCGGAAAGGCGCCGGCACGCAGGAACCTACTTTAGACCGGTTGATTTTTGTGGAGCATCCTCCCGTATACACACTGGGAAAAAGCGGCAAGCCCGAACATGTGCTGCTGCCCGCTGAAAAGCTGAACGAACAGGGAATAGAATACTTTCACAGCAACAGGGGAGGAGATATTACTTTCCATGGCCCCGCCCAGCTGGTAGGCTACCCGATACTGGACCTCGAGCATTTTAAAACCGATCTTGGCTGGTATTTGCGCAGCCTGGAAGAAGTGATCATTCTTACATTGGCCGGTTATGGCCTGAAAGGCGATCGCAGCGCCGGGGAAACAGGCGTATGG
The DNA here is from genome assembly GCF_004118675.1 of Filimonas effusa. Lineage (NCBI taxonomy): Bacteria > Pseudomonadati > Bacteroidota > Chitinophagia > Chitinophagales > Chitinophagaceae > Filimonas > Filimonas effusa. The sequence goes on from NZ_SDHZ01000006.1 coordinate 31,382, forward strand.
CTCGATCCTTCGGTAAAAGGCCGCGAACGTAAAATATGCGCTATGGGTATCCGCTGCAGCCGCTGGATTACCATGCACGGTTTTGCCTTAAATGTGAATACCGACCTCGACTACTTCAACAACATAATACCCTGTGGCATCAGGGGCAAACAGGTTACTTCTTTACAGCGTGAACTGGGTGAGGCGGTTTCCTTCGATGCCGTTAAAGAACAGGTAAAAAGCAATTTTGAAAAGGTCTTCGGCGCTACCCTGGTAACGGCTTAAAATTCTTTCGGAATATAAAAACGGTTCTTTTCTTTCAGAATTCCATTCTCAAAAAGATCGAAAGAGAACCAGCCGGCATGTATAAAGTCGGCCTTATCCAGCAACAGGTGTGTTTCCTTTACATGCGAAAGATTGAATAATACCTGTCCATCGGTATCGTATATGATAACCTTATAGTGCTTTTGTTTGGCATCGGGCAGGTGCATGGTTACAAAGCCTTCTCTGTTGGTGAACAGGTAAATGCTGGGGCGCCAGGCCGGAGGTTGTGGTATAAAAGGTTTGATGATGATCTCTTCCTCGTTTACAGCAAAAAGGCTGTCTTTGGTATTGTAGATGATAGAATCCCTGAACTGTTTGTACCTGTAAAAAGGCAGCCTGGTAACAATACTGTCTCTTTTTCTGATTGTCACAAGCCTGTCGGAAGTTGAATCTATCAGGTCAATATTCTCATAACCTGCCGGGATCTGTTTGGCGCGGGAAAAAAAGTAAGCGCCTCCCTGGAGCACATAAAAGATCCGGTAATAAACCTTGGGATGAGGCGACTTGGCATCAACAAAACCATTTTGCGGCAGCTCCGGCGATGGTGTAGAAAAAATGGTTCTGAAATTACGAAGGCTGTCGAAAGAGCGTTGTATCACCAGCTGAATACAGTTTTCATAAGGATTTTGCCAGCTGATGGCAACCCGGTTTTTGCCCAGGTCCCTGATAGTAAAGTCGGGTAATGGATTTTGTGCCCTTGCTGTTAAACCTATAGTAATACAGAAAAGTATTACAACCAAAATTTTATGTAACATCCGGTAGCTGCTATTTGCGCAAAGATAGGTTTCCATGCGCGTTAAGAAAAAGGAATCGTACCGGCAGGCAGGGATAAATTACCCTGTAGTCCGCCGCTATGAATAAAAAGAACGTTACTGCCTGCAGGTATAGTATGCTGCCTTATCATTTGTTCGGTAGCAAAAAAGGCTTTGCCCGTATAAACAATATCCAGAGGCAACTGGTATTGATGCCAGCATGTATTGATATAATCGATCAGCTGCGGCGGATGTTTGGCATATCCTCCGAAATGATAATCCTGCTCGATATGAAACGTAGCTTTCTCTTCTCCGCTTAATAATTCACTTACCAGTTGTGGTAATTCGTTATTGCCTTTCATGATACTGATACCTGTTACATGCTGATGCGCACAGGCGCCTCTTATCAGACCCGCCAGCATAGTGCCGGTGCCCGTTGCTGCTACAATATGCGTATAAGAAGAAAGCGCTGTTGCATGTGATAATATAGTAGCAGCACCTTCTGCTCCTGTAATACCATACCCACCTTCGGGTATCCAATAGTATTCCGGGTGCTCAGGCATGAGCTCGTTCTTCCTACGATAATCACTGCGGCTAAGAAACTGTAGTTGCATACCATATGACATGGCATCTTTGAGTGTATGCGATAAATATTGCGGCGCTCCTCTGATATAGCCTACGCATGGCAGGCCCCATTGCTGGCAGGCAAAAGCAGTGGCTACGATATGATTGGAATAAGCGCCGCCGAATGTTGCAATGGTTTTGGCATTATTCTGGACAGCATCGGCCAGATAAAACTGCAGCTTGAACCATTTGTTACCGCTAACTACAGGATGAAGAAGGTCTAACCTCAATAGGGAAAGCCTGCTCTGTGAATCCAGTAACCAGGATGCAGAAATATTTTGAGTAATAATTGCCTCAAAATGTAGTAAGTTGTTAATACTCATTTAAATTTAATATTGGACGCTTAGAACGTTTCTATTAGTTTCGCAAAGATTAAAAAATATCGTATGCAACCAACCTTAGTAATTCTGGCTGCTGGAATGGCGAGCCGTTATGGAAGCCAGAAGCAAACTGAATCGTTTGGCCCTTCTGGGGAAACCATCATGGAATATTCCATTTATGATGCAATTCGCGCAGGCTTTAAGAAAGTAGTATTTATTATCAGGAAGGACTTTGCCGATAACTTCAAAGCTATTGTTGAACCCAAGCTGCAGGGCAAGGTCGAAATTGGCTATGTATATCAGCAATTGGATGCATACCTTGGCAACAGGCAGGTTCCTGCCGACAGAGTAAAACCCTGGGGAACAGGCCATGCTATTCTGTGTTGCCAGGATGTGGTAAAAGAACCCTTCGCTGTAATTAATGCCGATGATTTCTACGGCAGCGACGCCTTTGTTAAGGCTTATCAGTTTTTATTGGACGGCTGTGCCGACTCCAAGTACGCTGTTGTTGCCTACAAACTCAAAAACACACTTAGCGAAAACGGCAGCGTAAGCAGAGGCGTATTGTCGGTAAGTGACAAGGTTGAGATGTTAGGTGTTACAGAGCATACTAAGATCTATCCCGAGGCAGACAAAATTGTATTTGAAAAAGAAAACGGTGAAAAGGGTGAGCTTTCTTCTAATACCCTCGTAAGCATGAACTTCTTCTGCTTCGCCCCAAATTTCATCGATCTTTGCTCAGATCTGTTTGAACCTTTCCTCGAGAAGCACATGAACGAACCTAAGTCTGAATTCCTGATGCCTTACGTGGTCGACAGGTTTATTAAAGACGGTCATGGTGTAATGGAAGTAATTACAACCGATGCCAAATGGTTTGGTGTCACTTACAAGGAAGACGCCCCTTCTGTAAAAGCCAGCATTGAAGCCCAGGTGAACGCAGGAAATTATCCTACATCCCTGTGGAAATAAAGTTGAATGAAGTAAGTTAGTTGCAATAAAAAAGGTCTCATGATTATCATGAGACCTTTTTTATTATTGTATCTGTTTGTTCTTATTTTTTGTAAACATTCACCAGGAATACACAGTCTTCTATCTCTGCCAGCTGCTGCTGCCTGTCCACGCCCTTCAGGCTCGAACTTGCCGGAATCCGTATTTTACGCACAACTGTATCGATACGCCCTGTAGCAGTAGTGTCCGATTTCTTCAGCTCATCGATAAGCTTATAAATGCTTTTCGACTTGATGGCAAAAACTACTCCTTCAGATTGTTTCTCACGGGTGCTGATCACACCAATGATCTCACCATTCTTATTGAACACCGGACCACCCGAGTTCCCGGGATTAGCTGATAAAGACAGTTGGAAAGTTGCCGTATCACCCTCAAAACCTGTTCTGGCGCTCAAATACCCCATGTTATAGACAATGTCATTCCTGGGATAACCCATGGTAAACAATTCTTCGCCAAGGTCCGAGCTGCCTTTTTTAATACCATAAGGCAGTTTACCATACGATTTGAAATCCTTATCGTCTATCTTGAGAATAGCAAGATCCTTATCCTGGTCAGCATAAATAACTTTGGCGCTGTATTCTTTTTTCTGGTTAATTACCACAATCGCCTCTGCGTCTTTTAATACGTGGGCATTGGTCACCAGGAAACCCTTCGTGTCTATCAGGAAAGCAGACCCGCCTCCTTTTAAGACTACATCACCAGGTATTTTAGAGGCAACTTCCGATAATTTTGAACCCTGTACCTGTTGGTTCTGCTTGATTTGTTCTACTGCACGGCTTAACTCCTGCAGGCGGCTGTTGTTGACGCCGGGAGAAAAAGCATTCACCAGCCAGCTGATAAGCAAGGCAGTGATACAGGCTATAGAAGCAGCAATACCCGTTACACGGCGGTATTTATTCCAGAACTGAACCAGCTTGCCCTGAGGCCTTATTTCAAGACCTTCATTAATATCTCCCTTATTAAGCAAACGGGTATGGGCATCATGCAGCGCCAGCTTCAGGCTCCTGTGCGACTCATACTGATCCATTTGGTGAAGGAATAATTTATGTTCTACCACCATTTGATCTACTTCCGGTGTGTTCTTCCGGAGCAGCTCAAACTCCTCTCTTTCTGCGGGAGACATCTGCCCTCCGAGGTACTGTTCAATCGCCTCCAATAACATTACATCTTCCATTTTATTCTCCAATATTATACTGAGCAAAAAATAACTTCTTTAATCGCATCAGGCACTTGTATTTCTGATTCTTCGCATTATCAGAATTGGTATATCCAAATGCCGCTGCTATCTCATTCATGTCCTTTTTTTGCAGGTAGTACGACTCCAGAATGCTTTTGCAGGGTTCGCCAAGGCTGTTCAGCGCCCGGTCCATAATCGCGAATTCCGCATTTCTTTTCTCCTGAATGTCAAGATCTTCTTCTACAGGAACGGTTTCTGCCATCCCCTCTACCTGGGTAACATAGCGGCCGGCTTGCTGTAATCTCTTCAGCCAAAGACGGCGGCAAACGGAATAAACATAGGTCTTGATCTGACAGGTGAGCACAAACGACTCGCTCTTGGCTTTTTCATACAGGGTGATCATGGCTTCCTGGAAAATATCCCTGGCATCGTCATAAGACCCGTTGTTGTTTAATATAAAAGCCTGAACCATACTAAAATTGTCTTTATATATGGTGTCAATGGCTTTTGTATCATTGCTTGCCAATCCTTTCAGTAAAACTTGTTCGTTGCTTTCCGCTTTCACTTTGTCTGATTTTAATACCCGGAGGGGGCTAAAAGTAACCCAAAATAGCAGCAAAAATATTTTTTTCAAAAAACCTGCTTTCAGGGGTTACCTTTTTTAATTACAGGTATAAACTTCAAAATCAACTCATTTTAAAAACACATTACGATGAAGAAGTTATTATTCGTTCTTGCTCTGGGTGCTTTCGCAGCTTGCGGTTCTGGTGAAAACAAAGAAAATGCAGCAGACACAACTCCTAAAGTTGACTCTCCTGCTGTTGTAGCTCCTGACACTACTGCAGTTGTAGCTCCTGTAGATTCTACTGCAAAAGCTGACACAGCTGCTGCCGTTAAACCTTAATTCGATCCCGATAACTACCAAGTGTTAATTTTTGCAATGTCTGGCTTGCCGACTGGTGGTAGTTAGAAGATTTTCATATGGCAAGCAATCGTTAGAGGCCGTCCCTATTCCTGGGGATGGCTTTTTTTTGAAATAGAGAAAAAAAAGTAATTTCTGCGGGTTACCTTTGCGCCTTATTGGTATTAATCAATAATTACTCAAACACAAAAACATTGCAAAAATGAAAAAACTGTTATTCGTTTTAGCGCTTGGCGCTTTCGCAGCTTGCGGTTCTGGTGAAAATGCAGAAAACAAAACTGATTCTAATGCAGCAGTTATTGATTCTTCTGCTAACGCAGCTATCGATTCTACTAAAGCTCACGCTGACAGCACTGTAAAAGTTATCGACTCTACAGCTGCTGCTAAGAAAGATAGCGTTAAACACTAGTTTATAGCGAACTTTTTGACTAGAACCACCTTGCAAGAGGTGGTTTTTTTTATCTCCCTCACTTCCCCCATCTACGAAAAACTACGCTTTATATAGCCGTCTTAAAGCCGCTTAAAAGCCGCCTTGGAGGTCACGACGATTTCTTTTCCCTGACAATATACCGTAACGCCTGGTCCCTCGTAAAAAAAGCCCACGCCCAGTTCATCAGCGTTTTTACCCGGTTGCGGTAACGCGTGAGCGAAAAAAGATGCACCGCCAGCCACATCATATAGGCAATAAAACCCTTGAAATGTAATTTGGGAAGATCCGCAACAGCCTTGAAATTTCCGACGATAGCCATCGACCCCTTATCATTATAACGGAACTCCGCCCAGCTTTCCCCCTTCTTAAGCAGATTTTTGGCCAAAACACGTCCCTGCTGAATCGCTACCTGCGCCAGTTGGGGATGCCCGTTTACAAAAGCAGGATCGCCGCTTTGCAAACAATTGTCCCCTATGGCATATATATTCGCCGTACCCGCCACTTTATTGAAAATATCTACCAGCAGCCGCTTTCCCTTGCCAAAACAACTTTCCGGTAAGCCACGTAGCGGCGTAGCCGATACGCCCGCCGTCCAGATTAATGTCCTGGTATGTATTTTACTGCCATCGGCAAAGAGCACTTCCTCGTTAACGTAGTCTTTCACTTGCTTATTAAGGGTAACCTTCACGTTAAGTTGCTGAAGATAGGAGAGGGTGTCTGTCTGCGATGCCTTGCTCATAGGCGCCAGCACGGTCGGTAGCGCATCAACAAGATGAATGTCCATATCGTTGATATCCAGCTCGGGGTAATCCAGCCGGAAAATACGCTTCCGCATCTCGGCAAGCATGCCCGATATTTCTACCCCTGTAGGCCCCCCGCCCGCTACTACTATGGTCATAAGGCGTTTCCTTTCTTCCGGATCCTGTTCTATAGAAGCCCGCTCCAGCTGTAACAACAGGTAATTGCGCAGCGCCAGCGCATCACTCACGGTTTTCATAGGCACGGCCAGCCGCTTCACATTCTCCATACCAAAATAATTGGTTTCGGTACCCATCGCCAGTACCAGCATATCATAACCTATGATTCCGGTGCTCGTTTCTACCTGGTTCTGTTCCGGATGTAAGGCAATAAGTTCTGCCAAACGGAAATGTACATTCTTATGCTTGCGGAATAACTTGCGGAAGGGGTAACTGATGTTCGACATGGTCAGAAAACCAGTCGCAACCTGGTATAGCAGGGGCGGAAAGAAATTGTAATTATTCCTGTCTACCAATGTAATCTCAAACGCTTCGTTCCCGGCCAGCTGGCGAATGAAATTAACGCCCGCAAAGCCGCCGCCGATAACAACTATCCTGGTGGGTTTCATAGATCAATGTTTTAATACAATAGCCAATAATGACCACTATGCGTATCAAATGGTTTGCCAGAGCGGATTTGCCCGGAATATATAGTAGTAACAATTGTTTGTTTATTTTATCAAAAAGAAATTTGGTCGCAATTAGTTTATACGTACTTTTGAAACTGTAATGAATACAACACGCACATACAACTTTTTCTTTTTCTTTTATTTTTACTTTAGTCAAAGTAAACCGGGTTGTATTGCCTAAACAAGATTAAAAACAAGCAACATACAGTCCCGGTCTACAAGGCCGGGATTTTTTGTTTTATGACACAAAGAATCGCAATACAGGGCTATGAAGGCAGCTTCCATCAGGTAGCCGCAGAACAAATTTTCGGTACCGGCGTTCAAGTCATCCCCTGCGCCACTTTTAGGGAAGTGGTTAAAATAGCCGGCAGCAAAAAAGAAAGTGAAGGGGGTATTATGGCCATAGAAAACTCTATCGCCGGCAGTATTCTCCCCAACTATAACTTGTTGCAGAAGAGTAACTTGAGAATAACCGGGGAAGTCTATCTGCAAATCAAACAAAACCTGCTCGTAAACCCGGGCGTAAAGCTCGAAGATATCCGGGAAGTACATACCCATCCTATGGCCATCCTCCAGTGCCTGGCTTTTCTTGAAAAATATAACTGGAAGCTTGTCGAAACAGAAGATACAGCCCTTAGCGCCAAACTCATTCATCAGCATAAGAACAAATACGCAGCAGGCATAGCCAGTAAACGCGCCGCAGAACTGTTCAACCTCGACGTCCTCGCACCAAACATTCATACCATGAAGAACAACTACACACGCTTCCTGGTATTACAACGCGAAGAAGAAGCCCTGCCCATCGAAGATGCCAATAAAGCATCTGTAATATTCGAAACAGATCATTCCCGTGGCAGCCTCGCCAAAGTGCTAACGGCTATCGCAAACGGAGGGATCAACCTCTCAAAACTGCAAAGTGTGCCCATCCCCGGAAGCGACTGGAAATACAGCTTTCACGCCGATATGGAATTCGATACCTTGAAACAATTTGAAACGGTCATAGAAAAGATCAGGCCTTTGGCCGAAGAAGTTACCGTATACGGTATCTATAAAAAAGGCAAAACAATATAAAAAGCAGCAACCAAACTTCATTATATAAACAGTATATCATGGTGGCAACAGCAAACAGACTGGAAGGTATCGGAGAATATTATTTCTCTACAAAACTGAGAGAAATAGATGAACTGAATAAACAGGGCCGCAATATCATTAACCTGGGTATCGGAAGCCCCGACCTGCCGCCGCATCCTGCTGTAATTCAAACTTTACAGGAAGAGGCCGCCAAACCAAATGTACATGGATACCAGAACTATAAAGGAGCGCCCGCTTTGCGCAATGCCTTTAAAGACTGGTACCAGCAATGGTATGGCGTAACGCTGAATGCCGATACCGAAATACTGCCGCTCATGGGTAGCAAAGAAGGCATCATGCACATCTGCATGACCTATCTGGATGCGGGCGACCAGGTACTGGTCCCTAATCCCGGCTATCCTACCTATCGCAGCGCTGTAAAACTTGCCGGAGGTGTTTGTATCGACTATGGCTTAAAAGCTGAAAACAACTACGCGCCCGATTTCGAAGCGCTGGAAAATCTCGACCTGTCTAAAGTAAAGCTCATGTGGGTGAACTATCCGCATATGCCAACAGGACAACTGGCCACCGCTAACGTGTTTTCAAAGCTGGTTGCTTTTGCCCGTAAACATAATATTCTCATCTGTCACGATAACCCTTATAGTTTTATTTTAAACGATCATCCCGCCAGTATCTTCAGCGTCGAAGGCGCCAGGGACGTAGCAATAGAACTTAACTCTTTAAGTAAATCACATAATATGGCCGGCTGGCGTGTAGGCGTATTATGCGCCGCTAAAGAGCGGGTCGATGAAGTCTTACGCTTTAAAACCAATATGGATAGCGGCATGTTCCTGCCCCTGCAGCTCGCAGCAGCCAAAGCCCTGACCCTGGGCAGAGAATGGTACAACGAAGTAAATGCTATCTATGCCGAAAGAAGACAAAAGGTCTATGAAATGCTCGATATGCTGCAATGCACCTATTCCCGCGAACAGGTAGGTCTTTTCGTTTGGGCAAAGATCCCTGCCACCTATAAGAACGGTTACGAATTAAGCGATGCCGTATTATACGAAAGCAATGTATTCATCACCCCGGGAGGCATCTTTGGCGATGGAGGTGATGGCTTTATAAGAATAAGCCTTTGCGGATCATTGACAAGGTTTGAAGAAGCAATTGAAAGAATAAAAAAAACAATAATAGAAACCAGGGATGCTCAAACTGCATCCCGGTAACCGTTATCGATTTTCAACTTAAATACCATGGTAGTTACAGTAGCAGGTATAGGATTAATAGGTGGCTCAATGGCCCTGGCCTTGAAAGACAAGGGCTTTGCCACTGAATTGATAGGAGTGGACCTGAACGAAGAACATACGAAAAAAGCTTTGGAACTGGGGCTGGTAGATAAAATCGCCACACTCGAAGAAGCGGTAGCACAATCAGATCTTATCATCCTGGCGGTTCCGGTAAGCGCGGTGTTGCAGTTATTACCCAAAGTATTGAACCTGGTAAACGATAAACAGGTAATAATGGACGTAGGTTCTACAAAACTGGGCGTTGTTGAGCTGGCCGCGGCACACCCGCGCAAAGGTCGGGTGGTGGCAACACATCCCATGTGGGGTACAGAGTTTAGCGGCCCCGAAGCCGCTGTCCGGAACGCATTCGCAGGAAAAGCAACTGTTATCTGCAATAAAGAACAATGTGATGCCGATGCGTTTGAACTGGTGGAACAGCTCTACCATTTATTAGGTATGCGCCTGTTGTATATGAACGCAGAGGATCACGACGTACACGTAGCATATATAAGCCATATCTCTCATATAACATCCTTCGCCCTGGCCAATACCGTACTGGAGAAGGAAAAGGAAGAGGATGCTATTTTCGAATTGGCGAGCGGCGGCTTTGAAAGTACCGTCCGTTTGGCAAAAAGTAATGCCCAGATGTGGGTCCCCATCTTTAAACAGAACCGGGATAACGTGCTCGACGTGCTCAATGAGCACATCGCACAACTGCGGAAATTCAAAGCCTGCCTCGAAAAAGAGAACTACGAATACCTGCAGGAATTGATAGAAAATGCCAATAAGATAAGGAAAGTGCTGAATAGACCTTGAATGGGTTACCTTTGCGGCAAATATTAGAAATTCATGACAACATTTGAAGAACTGGGATTGGACGACAGACTGGTAAAGGCTACCGGTGAATTGGGGTTCGTCAATCCCACGGCGATACAGGAAAAGGCTATTCCTGTATTATTAGGGGGCACAAAAGATTTTATAGGGCTTGCACAAACAGGAACAGGAAAAACAGCGGCATTTGGCTTGCCGTTGCTGAATTTAATTGACGTTCAGGCTAGACACCCGCAGGCGTTGGTGGTTTGTCCAACCCGCGAACTGTGTCTGCAGATTGTAAAGGAAATAGAGCTCTTTAAAAAATATATGTCAGGGGTATTTGTAACAGCAGTGTACGGTGGTACGTCCATTGGCCTGCAAATACGCGACCTGAAAAGAGGGGTGCAAATCGTGGTGGCTACGCCCGGAAGGCTTATCGACCTGATTGAACGTAAAGCCATCAACCTGGAACAAATTCAGTACGTAGTACTCGACGAAGCCGATGAAATGCTGAATATGGGCTTCCAGGACGATATTGAATTCATCCTCAAAAACACGCCTCAGCGCGACAGCACATGGTTGTTCAGCGCTACCATGCCACCCGAAATCAAAAAGGTGAGCAAGCGTTATATGACCGAACCGGTCGAAGTGCAGGTGGGTAAAGTAAACACCGGCAACAAAAACATCGACCACCAGTTCTTTGTAGCACCGGCTCAATACCGTTACGAGGCCCTGAAAAGGCTGATCGACTTTAACCCGGGTATCTATGGTATCATCTTTACCCGCACAAAAGCCGACGCCCAGGAGATCTCCGAAAAACTGACGAGGGAAGGGTACGATATCGATGCCCTGCACGGCGATTTAACACAGGCCCAGCGCGATAAGGTAATGTCCCAGTTCCGCGATAAAACCCTGCAGCTACTAATTGCGACTGACGTAGCAGCAAGGGGGATCGACGTTCAGGGTATCACGCACGTCATCAATTTCGAATTACCCGATGATGTGGAAGTGTACACACACCGCAGCGGCCGTACCGGACGGGCAGGCAACACAGGTATCTGTATGAGTATCGTTCATAGCCGTGAACTGTTCAAACTCAAACAGATCGAACGTATCGTCCAGGCACCTTTTCATCGCCTGGAAATACCAACCGGTAAAGATGTATGCCGCAAACAGTTCTTCCATTTCATGGAAAAACTCCTGCAGGCCGATATCAGCCATGGCGACTATGAAACATACGTCCCCATGCTCGAAGAAAAGTTTGCAGACGTTAGCAAGGAAGAAGTGCTCAAACGCGTTGCCGCTATGGAGTTCGACCGCTTCCTCAAATACTACGAAAATGCTGCTGACCTCAATATGAGAACCGAGGACAGAAGAAATCGCAGAGACGGAAGAGAGAACATGCAGCATGGCGCACAAGGCCAGGATAGAAGAAGAAACGAAAGGGGAGAACAGGGCCGCAATTACAACAACAACGGCGACTTTGCCCGTTTGTTTGTAAACCTGGGCACGAAAGACGGCTTTTATAAAGCCTCCTTCCTGCAGTTCATCTTGGATATGAGCGACTTACGCAAAGATGTACTCGGAAGGATCGATATGAAGGAAATGAATACCTGGCTCGAAGTCGACAAACGCGCAGCAGGTCAGATGATCAAAGCTATCGATGGTAAAAACTATAAAGGAAGAAGAATAAGAATGAACGACGCCAACAGTCGTTAAATATAAAAGTGGTTGAATGGTTAGCTGTGTACACGGCAGGCCGGTTTCAAGAACTTTTATATGATAACTGTGCAGGCTGAGTATTTTAATTAACCATTCAACTTAAACTATATGCAAGCAACAAACGCGGCCACAGCAAAAGAAGTGGTACAGCAAAAATGGGGTAAACGCCCTCTGATAATAGCGGGGCCGTGCAGCGCCGAAACCGAAGAACAGGTAATGCAAACCGCTGTAGAATTACAAAAGACCGGTAAAGTAGATATCATGCGCGCAGGTATCTGGAAACCCCGCACCCGTCCCGGCAGCTTCGAAGGTATCGGTACCAAAGGTTTACCCTGGTTACAACAAGCGAAAAAGTTGACAGGTATCCCTGTTGCTATCGAAGTAGCTACCGCCAAACAGGTAGAAGATGCATTGCATTTTGATGTGGATGTGTTATGGATCGGAGCCCGCACTACCGTAAACCCCTTCAGTGTACAGGAAGTGGCCGATGCGCTTCGCGGCGTAGACGTACCGGTTTTAATCAAAAACCCCATCAACCCCGACCTGGAATTGTGGACAGGCGCAGTAGAACGTGTCGCTAAAGCAGGTATTAAGCAAATAGGCCTGATTCACCGCGGCTTCAGCTCCTACGGCAACACAGAGTACCGCAACGCGCCCATGTGGCACCTCGCCATCGAAATGAAGCGCCGGAACCCTGAATTGATGATCATCAACGACCCTTCTCATATCTGTGGTCGTCGCGATATCCTCCAGGACGTAGCCCAGAAAGCTATTGACCTCGACTTCGACGGACTGATCGTTGAAAGTCATGTCGATCCAGATAATGCCTGGAGCGATGCGAAACAACAGGTGACTCCGGCACGCCTGGGCGAAATGCTCGACGCCATCATCTGGAGAAGAGAAGATGTGGCATCCGAAGAATTCCACGCAGCCCTGGAAAAACTGCGCCAGCAGATCAACCAGCTCGACGACGAACTGATGCAGATCCTCGGTCAGCGTATGAAAGTGGCAGAAAAAATAGGCCAGTACAAAAAAGACAACAATATCACCATCCTGCAAACCAACCGCTGGAACGAGATCCTGGAAAGAGCTTTCGCAAGAGGCGATAAACAAGGCCTGAGCAAAGAATTCATCACCAAGTATTTCGATGCCGTGCATATGGAAAGTATCAACCACCAGAACCGCATTATGAACCAGTAATGAATGGTACCAGGGACTTCATATACATTCATGCCTTATGGGCAATAAAAGATGACCAGTCATTGCTTCCTTTGTCTATACGTAAAGTGCTTTTTACGTTTATTCAAAAGGAGGCAGTGGCCAATGGCATCCAGCTGCTGGCCATCAACGGCCCGGCCGATCATGTGCATTGCCTGTTTAAGCTCATGCCCTTCCAGCACGTGTCGGGCATTGTAAAACAGCTGAAAGAAACAACTGCGGAATGGCTCAACAACAATAAACTGCTGCAACATCCCTTCGAATGGGATGAAGCCTTTGCCGTTTACTCCGTAAGCCCAACCACGATCGATAAAGCCACTGATTATATTGTGAAACAGGAACAGTACCATGCCACCAAAACATTGGCGCAGGAACTGGAGGCGTTTGACAAAATGAATGCGCATTTATGACAACAAAGAAACTCAGCTTCTCTGCTCAAACTGTCAGTTACTATTTTGACGCTTCTTTTGATTACCTCGAAAAACTGGTGAAAACAGATAACGCCGTTATCATCACCGATGAGAATATCTTTTCCGCTAATAAAAAGAAGTTTGCGAACTGGCGTACCATCGTACTGCAGCCCGGCGAAGCTTTTAAGATCCAGGCTACCGTCGACAGCATCATTCAACAACTCATAGAACTGGGAGCCGATAGAAAAACAACACTCATCGGTGTTGGTGGCGGCGTGGTTACAGATATCACCGGTTACGTAGCCGGTATCTATATGCGCGGTCTCCAATTCGGTTTTGTTCCCACTACTATATTGGCCATGGTCGACGCTTCCATCGGGGGAAAGAACGGTATCGATGTAGGTATTTATAAGAATATGGTAGGAATGATAAAACAACCCTCATTCCTACTCTACGATTACAGCCTGCTCAAATCTCTCCCTAAAGCAGAATGGATCAACGGTTTCGCCGAGATCATTAAACACGCCAGCATCAAAGATGCAGCCATGTTTAAACTCCTGGAAGAACATAAACTAACTGCTTTCCGGAAAGATAAGCAACTGCTCGATCAGCTTATCCGCAGAAACGCACTATTGAAATCAAAAGTGGTGCAGGAAGATGAGTTCGAACAAGGCGACCGCAAACTGCTCAACTTCGGCCATACGCTCGGGCATGCTATTGAAAACAGCTACGATCTGTCCCATGGTCACGCCGTTGCCCTTGGAATGGTAGTGGCAGCAGGCATCTCCGCCGTTTACACAGGTTATGCCGAAACCAACCGCCTGGTAAAACTCATCAAACAGTATGGCTTACCCGCTTTCGCCGTTTTTGATGCAGAGAAGGCCATGCAGGTCATGCAGTCCGATAAAAAACGCGTGAAGGATCTTATCCATTATGTTTTATTGCAGAAAACAGGTAAGGCTGTGATCATGCCGCTTACAGCGGAACAGATTGCGCCTATTGTTAAAAAATTATCCGTCTAATTGTTATGCAAGTTACTGTACAACCTTCCGATATAGCTGGTGTTATCATTGCTCCCGCGTCAAAAAGCTCGATGCAGCGCGCCTGTGCCGCTGCACTGGTAAGAAAAGGGAAATCCATAATTGGCAATCCCGGTCATTCAAATGATGATAAAGCCGCGCTGGGCGTAATGCAGGCGCTGGGTGCAGTAATAACATCCCATACCGATACAGAGTTGACCATCGAAAGCAACGGCGTTAATGCCGTGAATCCCGAAGTGAATTGCGGTGAAAGCGGGCTCGGCATCAGGATGTTTGCTCCGCTGGTGGCATTGAACAAACAAGCGATGCGTATCGATGGGGAAGGCAGCTTACGTAACAGGCCCATGGATTTCTTCGATGATACTTTGCCAAAGCTGGGCGTGAACATCACATCCAACAACGGTAAATTACCCTTGGGCATCCAGGGACCACTGAAGCCTAAGAACATCGAAATCGATGGCTCTCTCAGCTCTCAGTTCCTCACAGGATTACTGATGGCCTATGCAGCAGCAGAAGCCAGTAATGTAACCATCGTTGTAAACGACCTGAAAAGTAAACCCTATATCGATCTTACCCTGAAAGTAATGGACGATTTCGGGTTACCGCTTCCAATAAATAACAACTACGAGTCTTTCTATTTCCCTGCGGAAGATGCAACCCAAACCAACGAACCGGTGATCTCTTATACCGTAGAAAGCGACTGGAGCGGCGGCGCATTCCTGCTGGTTGCAGGCGCGTTGGCAGGCAAAATAGTAGTAAAAGGTCTCGACCCGTTTTCAACCCAGGCCGATAAAGCGATCCTGCAGGCGCTCATGGATTCCGGCTGCAGCATGTCGGTAGAAGCAAACCAGATAGAAATAGGCCCAACAGCCAAAGGCATAGAAGGACTAAAAGCCTTCCAATTCGATGCCAATGACTGTCCCGACCTGTTTCCGCCACTGGTAGCACTGGCCGCCTATTGCCAGGGAACAACCGTGATCGAAGGCGTACATCGTCTTACACACAAAGAAAGCAACCGCGCACTTACCTTACAGGACGAGTTCGGTAAAATGGGACTGGAAATCGTATTGCAGGATAATCTCATGCTCGTAAAAGGCGGATTGGGTCTACAGGGTGCCAATGTTCACAGCCGTCATGATCACCGCATAGCAATGGCTTGCGCAGTAGCTGCCCTGCGCGCTTCTTCCGAAACCGTGATTGAAGAAGCAGACGCAATCAACAAATCGTATCCCGACTTTTACAGGCACTTGCAGCAACTCGGAGCTTCAGTGAATGTTTCGGAAGCTATGCCTTCTTAGAAACCGGCGGAAGAAACTTGCAATAAATCAGCCTGCAGAAAGTAAAAAGGAAAAAGACCAGTAATAAAACAATCGGTAATTGCTGCTGGTAAATAGGTCGCTGACCAACAAAACATCGATAAATCAGAAGATCATCAAATCTTAAATAAACTGCTATGAACGCATTTGGCCGCCTTTTCAGGGTAAATATTTTCGGAGAATCTCATGGTGAGTCCGTAGGCATCAATATCGATGGTATACCGGCAGGCCTGCCACTTAAGATAGAAGATTTTCTGGCCGATATTGAAAGAAGAAAAGGCGGAACCCAAAAAGGCACTACGCCACGCCAGGAATCAGACCTTCCGATCTTTAAAAGCGGCGTGTTCAACGATACCACTACAGGCGCCCCGCTAACCATCCTGTTCGAAAACAACAACACCCGCTCCGGCGATTACCAGAAACAACGCGCTGTCCCACGCCCCGGCCACGCCGATTTCGTCGCCGGCATAAAATTCGGCGGATTCGAAGATTTCCGTGGTGGCGGGCATTTCAGCGGCCGCCTTACCGTTTGCCTGGTCGCCGCCGGCGTCATAGCAAAAAAGATCCTCGGCAATAACATTTCCGTTAAAGCCTCCATCCTCGAAATAGGTGGCGAACAAGACCTCGATAAAGGCCTCCAAAAAGCAATAGACCAGAAAGATTCTATCGGCGGCATCGTAGAATGCCGCGTAACAGGCCTGCCAGCCGGCATCGGAGAGCCTTTCTTCGATAGCGTGGAATCACAGATAGCCCACGCCGCTTTTGCCATCCCTGCCGTACGCGGTATCGAATTTGGAACAGGTTTCCCGGCAGCACGCATGTTCGGTGCCGAACACAACGATGCTATTGAAGACGCCAGCGGCAAAACCCGTACAAACCATGCCGGCGGCGTAGTAGGAGGTATTACCAATGGAAATGAACTTGTTTTCCGCATCGCCATCAAACCCACAGCCTCTACTCCCAAAGAACAACAAACCTGGAACTGCGAAACCAACGCCATAGAATCTTTCTCCGTAAAAGGAAGACATGATCTCTGCATCGCACTGCGCGTTCCCGTTGTATTGGAAGCAATTACCGCTATGGTACTTACCGATCTGTTGTTATTGGAACAACGGGTTCCCAGGATTTATGTGAAAAACTAACACTCCCTGGCAAACAGGGTTAAAGTAACTTGGCAAAAGGAGCCCGGTATGGGCGGAAGTTCGTGGTGGGCCTGGCAAACAGGCCAAAACTGGCAAACAGACCAAAACTGGCAAACAGACCAAAACTGGCAAACAGACCAAAACTGGCAAACAGACCAAAATTAACTTCGCTAAAAGGCTATTTCAATGATTGATCAGCACGCCGCAGGAAAGCCTCAAACGGCAGGTTTAAAATACCAAAACGGGTAGCCGTATCCGTAGCAGCATTGCCGGTATAAGAATAATGCCACCATTCCGTCGACAAGGCCGTAAACCCATACGCCTGCATCACGGTTCGTAACAGCAATCGGTTGGCGATAACGGCGCTGTCCAGTTGCATATAATCATGATGCGCTTTTTCCGAAAAATCATCGAACCCCGTAGGCATGGCTAATTCCCGTCCGGTAGCCAGGTCGGCCAAGGTCACATCTACGGCAATGCCCCTGTTATGGCCACTTCCTTTGGCCGGGTTGGCTGCATAGCGCTCATCCGGAACAATCTTCCACATCTTCTCCGTTACGGAATAAGGCCGGTAGGCATCGTAAAAAAGCAGCGAAAAACCGCGCTGCCGCAAAGCTGCCTGCACCCTGGCAAGCGCCTTTGCAACCGGCAGTCTTACCAGTACCTCTGGGTTTTGATACAGCACCTGGCCCGTAAAATTCCCGGGCCTGGCATAATACCAGTTGGTAAGAACAGGACTGAAATAATCCTTTACCGCAACCATACGCTGGTTGCTATCCAGGGCTATGGTCGCGGCATAAGAGGCCTGGTTCGAAATAACCTTTAGCCCGTATTTATTTTCCGGCACAGCATTTGGGCGTTGTGCGAAAATGCTTGCCCCCGTAAATAAGAGGCTTGCACCTAGTATGTTTAAAATATGCCTATATTTCATGTCGAACCCGGAGCGGAAATAGCTGTCCGGCCCCTTAAAAATAAATATTTACGGATGAAAATATATACGACATTAATTCTATGCCTGTTGTTTTCTATCCCTGTATGGGCCCAGCTGCAAACAAAGGATACCAGTTCCGAAAAGGTGGCTTATGGCATCGCCAGCTTCTACAGTAAGAACCTCGACAGCACACGTACCGCCACAGGTGAAATCTTCCTCAACAGTAAAATGACAGCTGCCAGTAACCACTTTAAGCTAAATAGCTGGGTGCGCGTTACCAATCTGCGCAATGGCAAATCAGTGATCGTACGCATTAATGACCGCATGCATAAAAGAATGGTCCTGAGAGGCCGTGTGGTCGACCTCAGCAGGTCCGCAGCCGAAAAACTTAATTTTATCAGCTCCGGCCTCGTAAGGGTAAAAGTAGTCTTGGTCCCGCCCGGAACAACGGAATGACGAAACAACGGGTAATGCAATAAAGCGCAAAATCCAGATAACTTAACTTATTAAAAACCAAAGAGGGGCATCTGGTACATAAATGGCATTCAGATCGCCATTTCTAAGGCCACGGGCTATTTTTCGACAGTCTACACGATCTGTCTTCCGCTTACTCTCCTTATCACTACTTGGTACATCTGCGGCATGAATAATCTGGCAATCTATTCCCTTCTGCGTGAAAGAACGCTGTAGCCAATATCCAGAAAAGCCGGATTTATAGGCTACATGATAATTACCACCAGGGTAGTTATGCTGCAAATGTTTAACTAACTGATCTACATTGGGTTCCTGAGTGAAGGTTTTTAATTCAAATTCATCACTGTAGATACTTACTGCCCAGCTTTTGTGGTGAGTATCTATTCCTACGTACAGATTGTGCCCTGCAAAATCCGTAACTTTAATTGCGTTTGAAGTCATGGATTTGAGATTTGTACTTTAAAGCTACTTATTCCCGAAGCCATGATTTTTTATGCAAACATAGGAACTCATAAGTCCGGTACACCCTCTTTTTATTCATATCCCTGATGTACTCGGGTACCCATTTAAGCGATTGTCAGAGGCTATTTTTATTTAGGAGCCAACCTCTTTGTTTTTTGGAACCCTATACCAAAACGGTATGCCTGCATAAGCTATTGCAGGACTGCAACAAGTATTACCTGTTCTTCTTAGGCATCACCGCCTTAGGCCGCTCAGGCACAGTAGCAGGCGGCGCAGCCGGCTTGGGTTTGGCCGGAGCTGGCTTGCTGCTCGTTCCCGAAGGTGAAGTATTATCGTTGTTTTTGAAAGGCTGACTTTCCGGTCCAAGATCCTGTGGCTGCGCATCGGCAGGCGCTACATCGCCATAATCTGCCGAAGAACCGTTACCTACATCCTCTCCCTCTGCGCCCAGCTGCGTAGGCACACTGTTCATCCAGTCGCCGATCACGTCATTGCTCATCATATCAGGCTTCACAAAGCTGGAGCGGGTATCCAGTCCCAGTGATTTATCATTCGATGCCTTATCATAAAAATAGGCCCAGATAGGTAACGCAACAGAAGAACCCTGCCCTATACTGGTACTGTTGAAACGGATAAACCGGTCGTCGCAACCAGTCCATACACCGGCGATCAACTGGGGTGTGTAACCCATGAACCAGGCATCACTATTGTCATTCGTTGTCCCGGTTTTACCGGCAATATCTCCCTGAACATCATAACTCCACATCCTGCGGCCTGTACCATATTTCATGACCCCTTGCATCATGCTGATAACAGAATAAGCAGTGATATCGCTGATCACTTCTTTACGTTGTGGAATGAAAGTCTGAAGCACATTACCGTTGCGGTCTTCAATACGTGTAATATACATCGGTTTCACGTTAAAGCCACGTCCGGGAAACATACTATATGCCTGCATCATCTCAAACAAAGAGATCTCCGCACTACCCAGGGCAATAGAAGGATAAGGCTCTATATTGGTTTGTATGTTACATTCTTTGAGAAAATTCACAAATCGTTTGGCGCCTTCATTGCCCTGCGGTCCCAATTGCTTCATGATATAGGCGGTAGCGCAGTTGCGCGAAAGCGCCAGGGCTTTGGCCATAGGCATCGTTTCGCCGGAACAGGTGGTAGTGGTCGCCGGCACCACGCCAAAGCTGCCAAAATTCTGCTGCTCGTCAACCACCATGGTATTAGGAGTAAAGCCATTGTCTTCAATAGCCAGGCTATACAGCAAAGGCTTCATAGTACTACCTACCTGGCGCTTGGTATTAATGTTAACGTGATCGTATTTGAATGTTTTGAAATCAATACCGCCTACCCATGCTTTTATCTCGCCGCTTAAAGGATCCATAGCCATAAAGCCCGCCTGTAACATCTGCCGGTGGTATTTCAGAGAATCCATCGGCGTCATCACTGTATCGATGCTGCGTGCCGTATTCCAGGCAAACACCTGCATAGGTACCTTGGTGCTGAATGCCTTCTTCAGGTCTTCATCAGATAAACCATCACGCTTGCCGTTTTTCCAGCGGTCGCTTTGCTTCATGGCGGCATCCAGGATATTTTCATGCCCCTTCCATACACTGCCGTTCTTAATATTGCTCTGCGCCGCCAGCAGCTTTTGCATATAGCTGTAATGCTTGGCTACCGCCTCCTCAGCATACTGCTGCATAATAGGGTTGAGGGTGGTATATATCTTAAGACCATCACGGTAAAGATTATAACTCTCTCCGTCAGACTTCTTATGTTCCTTACACCACTTCTTCATGTCTTCGCCCAGTATCATACGGAAATAAGGAGCAATACCAGCGGTCTCATCCATCTTCTTATAGTTCAGCGGTATGGGCTTTTTCTTGTAAGCTTCCGCTTCTCCGGCAGTAAGGAATTTATTACGTACCATCTGGTTGATCACCGTATTACGCCTGTTAAGCGCCCTCGCCGGATTAACCCGTGGATTATAAGTATAAGCCGCTTTTAACATGCCAATGAGTACCGCAGCCTCATCAAGTGTCAAACGGTCTGGCTCTTTCTGAAAGAAAGTTTTCGCAGCATTACGGATCCCATAAACGTTGTCGCCGAAGGCTACCGTATTTAGATAAAGCGTAATGATCTCATCTTTCGTAAAGTTGCGCTCCAGCTTAACGGCAATGATACTTTCCTTGATCTTTTGCAGCGACCTCAGGAATATATTCTTCGTGCTCCAGTTTTGCGTGAACAGGTTTTTGGCCGTTTGCATGGTAATGGTACTGGCGCCACCTTCACTGCCTAACGAAAAAAACGCACGTGCCAGCGAACGCGGATCTATCCCCTTATGATCATAGAAACGCTCATCTTCCGTCGCCACCAGCGCATTGATAACATGTTTGCTGATATCCTTATAAGCAATATTTACACGGTCTTCCAGGTAATATTTACCCATCAAAGTCCCGTCTTCGGCATAAACCTGGCTCGCCTGTGAGGCAGTCGGATTTTCAAGGTCTGAAATCGAAGGCATCTTGCCAAATACACCCCAGTTGGCAAGTAAAAGAACAAGCACTATCAGTCCCAGCCCGATAAAGAATACTCGCCATAATATTTTGACTGATTTTTTCATTTATAGCTACAGTTTTATGCCGGTTTTATAAGGAATATGAATGTTAAGCCACGAATTTAGAACTTTCCCGGTAACGCCTGTTTTAAAAGTTCTTTATAGGCCTCCAGCTCGTTGTCCTGTTTTAACAGCGTAAGGTTCGAAGGACTGATAATACCATATTCATACTTCTCTGGTTTTAACCACGGCAGAATACGGCTGCGGCTGGCAGGACGCGCTTTATCGATATACCCCATTGCCAGAACCGCTTTAGGGAAAGGCCCCATAAGCAGCATTTGAGTGCTGTCGTTAAGCTTATGTACGCCTATATCTATCTTTTCGCTATAGAAATTTTCCCTGTTGAAACGCGAGAACGCATTACGCGCCTCATTCACATATACACCATCTACCTTGTTCAGGAACAGTACAACAAAATGTTCCTCCTCGGGATTGTAGGCAAACTTTTTAACAGTTACAACAGGAATGGTATCCCGCTTCACTTCTATGATGCGGGCAGGAGCAGCCGCAGTTGCCAGCGTATCTCTGATAACCAGCACAGGCTTATTCGGAATCACACTTAAAGCCGCAGCATCCGTTAACAGCGGAATATCCTCATCCGCCCTCGTCACCTGCAGGTTGGTAAGATATTCTTCTATCTCTTTCCGCCGCTTCAGCACATCTATCATAGTAGTCGCCTTTTCTGCAAGCGGCGTGCCGGCATGCGCTTGTTTAAGATCCGTCAAACGCTGAATGGCAGTACTGTCGTCACGCTGCTTGATGTAATAAACAGCTTCTATGTAAAGCAGTTGGGGCGACCAGTTATTCTTACCGCCATACAAACTGTCCGCAAGCTGCTTTTCCTGCTTCGCTTTTTCAAAATTGCCTTCCACGAAAAGATCATACACCCGCTCATAATGTTTGGTGGCGGCATCGGCTTCCTTGGGCGTTTGCTGGTCGCTTTTATTGACCAGTTGTGTCCACTTGCTGTTGGGGAAAGCCCGCTGCATGGCCGTTTTCACCGAATCCTGGCGACGGGTATCTCCCAGCCGGCGATAGCAGTAGTTAAGATTGAACAGCACTTCTTCCTGCATTTTTGTCTCCGGGTAACGGCGAAGCAGTTCGTTATAGGTTTCTATCGCCGTAGGATAATCCTGCAGCTCGCTCTGGAATACCTTGGCATTGGAAAATAGCGCTTGTATGATCTTTTCATCCGAAGCAGCCATCTTCTCCGGGCTTAACGGCAGCTTACCCATTAACGCGTCGAACGATAACGTATCAGTACCCGCAGCAGCAGCGCTGTCTTTTTGCGCTTTCGCGATCTCTTCTGCTACCTGCGCCTGGTTACGTGTCATAGGATCAATAGCCGAACTCCTGCGCCAGTTGTCAACATTCGGACGTTTACCCCAGCGTGTATTGAACTCGGCAACACCGCTCGACTTTAGCGAAGTATTGTTGAAATACCATTCGCTCGCCGAGGCGTTTGTTTCGCTGAACAACGTTGCAGGCGCTACATTACGTACCGCTGTATTTACAAAGTTTTTGTCTTCATCTTTCAAACCCTGCGAACGACGCAGCTTACGCGCTATCTTGCGAACTTCCTCCTCACGCGTTGCGGCCGGCAACGCAGCAAGATGCTGAAGGCTGTCCTGCCGTTGTACGGTCGTTACATTATTGGCAATAGTGGTGAGAGAAGGCTTGCGTTGCTCCACCCGGCTCTGATCTTCGGTCTTCTTAA
Source organism: Filimonas effusa (assembly GCF_004118675.1). Lineage (NCBI taxonomy): Bacteria > Pseudomonadati > Bacteroidota > Chitinophagia > Chitinophagales > Chitinophagaceae > Filimonas > Filimonas effusa. The sequence continues at coordinate 54,575 of NZ_SDHZ01000006.1, forward strand.
GCTGACCGTTATCTATACTGTCATACGCGTTGTGTGCCGCTACATAATCTTTCGTGTCGTAGTTAATATCACCAAGCAGCAGGAACGATAAACTGCGCTGCGTTGGATTATTGGTAGCGCTGGCCACACTTTTCCATAAATAGCTTTGAGCATCTTTAGGCCGGTTCAGGTCCATTGCCACCTGGGCCGCAGCATAATAAACCACATCACGATATAGGATATATTTCTCACGCTTCGCAAGTTGTAACAGCTTCGCAAGCTTCTGCTGAAGAAAAACTACATCGCCTTTGTTGGTACTGAGCCGTATGCTGGCTAAGGTAGCATAGGCCTCAAGTACCGGATCGATGGTATGACTGGCGCTCTTAAGAAAATACGAAGATGCCAGGTCTTCATTACGACTGCCCAGCAGGTATAACTGCCCGATAAGATATTCACGCCTTGCACGCTCCTGGCGGCTTCCCGTATGGTCAAGCGTAAAGTTCAACTGTACCGCAGCGCTGTCATAAACCTGCTGCGTATAAAACCAGTAACCCATCACCTCGTGAAGCTCCGGCTGAAGACGTTCGGGAAAATGCGGGTCAGCTTTTAATATCTCTAACAATCCCGCGGCTTCATTAATGGCGCCGGATTCTATATAAGTCCGCGCCAGCCATAACAAACCGCTGTTCCGGCTCGGATGATGAGTTGTAACCTTTTGCCAGGCATTCCTCCGCTCATCGGTGGCGATCGTAAATTCTCCGTTGGTATTACTCACATTGCTGCCTATCGGGATATCATACCCATCGTCTTTGGGAGCAAAAGCATAGTTGATATAACGAAACACATGCGTGGCCGAATCAAAGTTTTTACGTAACAGGTAAGCCTTGCCCAGCAGCAGGTACATATCATCGATCCAGTCGTTATTCAGGTTATGAAGTAATATGCCCGCTGTGCATTTATAAATAATACTGTCCAGTTCATTGGTCTCCCGCGAGGTAACGTTGAGATCGTAATTGTAATAGGGGAGAAGCTGGGTATAATCATTCACCGCCGATTGACGGGCCTTGTCAAGAACTCCGTTGAATTTGGTATTGGCATTGAAAAAGTAGTTATAGTGCGTTACCATATTCTGATAAATATGGCGCGAAGTATTGAACTTCTTGTCCTCTGTCTTTTCAGCACCCAGCCTCCGGTTCTCGTACTTTTCAGGTTTGTCCAGCGCAATGCTCGAACCACGCTGCGCTTTGGCTGGCGCATAACACAGGTTCAGCAGAAATAACACAGGTATAAAATGTAAAAACGGCCTTTTTAATAACATGTGAATGATACACTTGAACATATAACCGCAAAATCGGTGAAATTATTATAAAAATACACTTATTTTCCCGCCGCGTTAAGCAAATAACCCCGTTATTAGTATCTTTAAATTCTACGCGCAACAGAACGAATGGCCAAGATCGAAACACAAACCACTTTACGGCGGCTAAGAAATCGCTATCGCTTAGTGGTCATGAATGATGACACATATGAAGAGGTAGTAACATTTAAACTGTCACGCATGAGCGTATATATAGGATTAAGTGTTATATTTGTTTTGTTAGTCGGCCTTACTACAGCATTATTGGTATTAACTCCTTTAAAGTATTACATACCAGGCTATGGTAGCAGGCAAGGACGCACCGAACTACAGGTTTTGAAAATAAGGACGGACTCACTGGAAAGGTCTATAAGGTTAAAAGATCAGTACCTCGATAATATTAAAAAGGTACTTTCAGGTAATACATCTGTACCCCGAGACACGAATGCGATAAACGTACCCAAGACAGAAATTTCAAACGATTAAAAAACTGAAATCTTATGTTTTCCCCCAAAAGCAAGACCGAAGAAGTAACAGTAGCTTCCGGAAAAACCAGCATGATCGGTTCAGGAATGACCATTCAGGGCGAAATTAACAGTCAAAGCGACATTCGTATCGATGGTAAAATGGTAGGAAACGTGCATTGCAGCGCCAGGGTACTGGTAGGTGTAGATGGCGAAGTAGAAGGAAATATCTATGCACAGCAGGTAGATATTACCGGTAAAGTAACAGGTAACATCCACGTGAAAGAACAGGCTAACCTGCGTAATAACGCAGTAATAGCAGGTGATATCGTCGCGGGTAAATTATCTATCGAACCCACCGTTAATTTCAACGGCAAATGCAGTATGCCGGGTAAAAACACCACCAACGGCTCTCAGGTGGTAGAACTTATAGCAGAAAAACATGAAAGAAAAGTCGCCCTTGCCGAATAACAGCGGCAACAGGCTTTTATGGTTATATCTTGGTTTCGCTTTCCAGGCGCTGATAAGCCTGGGACTGGCCGTGTATGCAGGTATCTGGCTCGATAAACACATAAAACCGGGTTTCCCCCTATTGGTTTGGGTATTACCTTTGGCGATCATTATCAGTTTGATCGTTAAAGCAATTAAAGACACAAACCGCAGAGGCAAAAACTGATAAGTTGTTAGGATTAACGGCTTCTGCGTCAGATTTTATATGAACAGATTACAATTACGCAACACGTTCCTGCCTTTACTGGCTATCTTCTTATTGGTGAATATCGTTTGCATCAGCTCGGCCGCTAAACTCGCAGCTAATAAAATTGATGCCGCCGTGGTACAGGTAGCCAACGTGCTGCTCTTTGCAGTAGCTTTTATAAGCAGCCTCATGCATTATCGCGCATTGAAAAGTGCAAACCCCCACGCTTTTGTCAGAAGTGTAATGGGTGCTACCGTGCTCAAATTATTTACCCTGGCAGGTGCAGTCCTCATCTACGTTTACATAAAAGGACCCGCTAAAAATGTTCCCGGTATCATAGTTGGTATGGTCCTCTATATTCTTTATAGCATTGTCGAAGTTGCCGGAGCGCTCCGGGCGAACAAGGAAAAACATGGCAGCCACTGAGCATCCAATGCACGCATTGGCAGATTTTCTGCCGGAAGGAAGTTTCGATCAGGTCCTCCATTATATCCATCGGTATAAGGTGCACTTAACCGTTACCCGGGCCCGCAAAACAGTGCTGGGCGATTACCGCCATGCCACCCATGGCAAAAATCACCGCATCAGCATCAATGGTAACCTCAACAAATATGAGTTCCTTATCACCTTGTTGCATGAACTCGCTCATCTCCTGACCTTCGAGCAGTTCAGCAACAGGGTCGACCCGCATGGAAAAGAATGGAAACATATCTATGGTACCCTGCTGGCCGATTTCGTTCGCCTGAAATTATTCCCTCCCGACATCGAAGCCGCCCTGCGTACTTCTATCATGAACCCCGCCGCTACAGCTAACGGCGAAATAGACCTGTTACTCGTACTTCGCCGCTATAATCCCAATCAGAAGAACGGTTTCCAGCCACTCGAAAGCCTCCCCACCGGCACCATTTTCCAGACCGAGAACGGACGTATCTTTCAGAAAGGAGAAAAGCGCCGCAAAAGATACATGTGCCTCGAGATAAAAACAGGCCACCTCTACACATTCAGCCCCATCAGCGAAGTAAAAGCCCTCGAATCAGGCAAATAAGCCCTCTTGCAGAAAACCGCTGCATAATCCGCGAAGTTGCATAAAAGCCCGCCCGCCCTCCGGAAAACTGCATGAAAGTCTCGCCAAACTTCAATCAACTTCAAGCCGGTGATATATCGGCTTGAGGTTGCGTAACAATGTTGCTTTGCTACTGCTAAAGCCTGTATAGCCAGTCTTACAAGGAAGAAGCGGTAGAATAGGAATTTCTGGTAAGAAATATGGAACATTGGCTGGCATCAATGCATGCCAAATAAAAAGGGCTGGTTTACACCAGCCCCATATGGTAAGGGAACGATCAGCTCCCTATGGTTCACTTTTTTAAAGCGCAAAGCTTCATGCTGCCATTGTTCTTAAGCAATTGCTTTCTTAACTAATTCAGCAGCTTCGCTCAGCTGAATAGCAGAGAGCACTTTCAGACCACTTTCGTCGATCAGCTTTTTAGCTTCAGCGGCGTTGGTACCCTGTAAACGAACGATGATAGGAATGTTGATGTTGCCCAGTTTGTTGTAAGCTTCGATAACACCTGCAGCAACGCGGTCGCAACGTACAATACCACCAAAGATGTTGATCAGAATAGCTTTTACATTCGGATCTTTCATGATAATACGGAAACCTGCTTCCACAGTTTGCGCATTAGCGGTACCACCTACGTCCAGGAAGTTGGCAGGATCACCACCGCTTAATTTGATCATATCCATAGTAGCCATAGCCAAACCAGCACCGTTCACCATGCAACCTACGTTACCGTCAAGTTTAACATAGTTCAGGTTGTACTGACCAGCTTCTACTTCAGTAGGATCTTCTTCAGTAACGTCGCGTAAGGCAGCTACGTCGTTATGACGCATCAGCGCGTTTTCATCAACACTCATTTTACAGTCTACTGCAATGATTTTTTCATCGGCAGTCTTGAATAATGGGTTGATTTCCAGCATAGCACAATCAATACCGATGTAAGCATTGTAAAGGTTGGTTACAAATTTTACACAGTTCTTCATTGCTTCGCCGCTAAGACCTAAGTTGAAGGCAATTTTACGGGCCTGGAATCCTTGAAGCGGGCCGGAAGGATGAACCCATTCTTTAAAGATTTTTTCAGGAGTTTTGTGTGCCACTTCTTCAATGTCCATACCACCTTCAGTGCTATACATGATAACATTCTGGCCTTTGGAGCGATCTAAAAGAATGGACAGATAGAATTCTTTTACTGGGTTGGGACCCGGGTAGTAAACATCTTGTGCTACAAGCACTTTGCTTACTTTCTTGCCTGCGGGTCCTGTCTGAACCGTGACAAGCGTACCACCAAGGATTGTCTTGGCAATAGTAGTAACATCTTCTAAACTCTTGGCTACTTTCACTCCGTTCTGTTCTGTACCGGCTATTTTGCCCTTACCCCTACCACCTGCGTGGATCTGAGCCTTGATAACGGCAAAATTGTTGTTGGTTTGCGTCTTGATCTGGCGATACGCTTCTTCAGCGGCCATAACGGTATCGACTGCAATGCCTTCCTGTACGGGAACATTGTATTTCCTTAATAATTCCTTTGCCTGGTATTCATGCAAGTTCATACAGTAAAAAATTTGCTTGCGAAGATAGGGTAATTTTATATTTGCTTTCCTAACAGAAGTCATGTACTGACATAGAAGATATCATATTCACTATCAGAAATATTACACAATGGCAACACAACTTATGCAGCAATTATCCGAAACAGTAAACTACATCCAAACCCAATATGCTGCGAAGCCTGTTGTTGGTATTGTCCTCGGTAGTGGCCTCGGCAACCTTACAGCCGAAATGACTGTTGAAAAGGAAATTCCTTACGACAAGATACCGCATTTTCCGGTAAGTACCGTAAAAGGTCATAGCGGTAAACTCATCTTCGGCGAAATAAGCGGTAAAAAGGTCTTGGTGATGGCAGGCCGTTTTCACTTTTACGAAGGATATACTCCTTTACAGGTAACTTTCCCTGTAAGGGTAATGAAAGCGCTTGGCGTAGAAACGCTGCTGCTCTCTAACGCCGCAGGCTCCGTGAATCCGGGTTTCAAAGTGGGCGATCTCATGCTCATCAACGACCATATCAGCTTTTTCGTTCCCAACCCGCTCCTCGGCAAAAACGAAGACGAACTCGGAACACGCTTCCCCGATATGAGCGAACCCTATAGTAAAACGCTGATAGCGAAGGCTAAAGAAATAGGACAACAACTTAATTACGACCTTAAGGAAGGCGTTTATACAGGCGTTACCGGCCCTACCTTCGAAACAAGAGCCGAATACAAACTCATCCTCGCCATCGGCGGCGATGCCGTAGGTATGAGCACCGTACAGGAAAATATCGTCGCAATACACGCCGGAATGCAGGTCTTCGCAGTCAGCGTCATCACCGACCTGGGCATCAGGGACGACGAAAACGTCATCACCCACGAAGAAGTGCTGGCTGCCGCCAAAGAAGCAGAACCCAAATTAACCCGCCTCTTTAAAGAACTTATTGCAGCCATCTAAACTGCAATAAGCCGCCCCCGGAGGTAAGTATTTTATCAGGTAGTACGATAATAACATTATTATCATTTCCTTTGCAGCATTCCTATTTACTTTGCACAACTATGTCATATCGCAGTCTGTTCAGTTTTCTCTGTTGTTTGATTATCACAGTGGTAATGGGACAGACTGTGAATGCGCAGGTGTTGAATCCCACCAACATGGGAACAGTAGGCAGGGATACCGCTAATTTCACGTACGACAGCCAGGGACGGCCAATGCGGAAAAACAAAGGCGCCGACTCCCTCCAGCACCGCGACCCCCTGGAAGATTCTATTACCATCTCTTTCCGCTTTTTCGATTCCACCAGGGTCCGCAAACTCGACTCGTCGCTGAACGACTTTACTACACGCCTTCCATTACCTTATTATTACCAGGACATCGGCAACTTCGGCGCAGCTTCACGCTCGCTTATCTTTAAGCCGCTGATGAAACCAGGCTTCGACGCAGGCTTTCATGCCTTCGATATCTATCAGCTTAAAGTAGAAGATACCCGCTTTTACCAGACAACCCGGCCCTATACCGAGCTCGGTTATCTGCTCGGAAGCAAAAGCGAACAGTTCATTAACGTTACCCATACGCAGAACAGGGGACCTAATCTCAACTTCGCTTTCGATATCCGCCTCATCACCAGTCAGGGAAACTTTAAAAACCAGGGAACCAACCACAGCAGTTCACGGTTTAATTTATGGCGCCAGAGTAAAAACAAACGCTACACTTCCTACCTGATATACATATCCAATAGCATTGAAGCTGCTGAGAACGGAGGTTTACAACACGATAGCTCTATCGACACACTGGCAAAACAAACGATTTCCGACCCTATCCTTCTCGACGTACGCCTCGGTAACTCGGGTACCACACGGCGTTCCAGCGGCATGTTCGGTGGCGGCGGTGAAAGGTTTATCGCTTATTCAGCCTATTCCAATAAAACCATCTTGTACCGCCATATGTACGACCTGGGCCAGAAAGACTCACTCGTCACAGACTCTTCCATCGTAAGACTGTTTTACCCGCGCATAAGGTTGCAGCATACGCTTACCTATAATACCTCCGCTTATACCTACCGCGATAGCCGCCCCGAACCAGCCAACTACCTCAATTACTTCAATATGCTGGTGACTTCCGACGTTATCCAGTATAAGGATACCTGGAAAGATCTTACCAACGAGTTCGCAGTGATATCGTTCCCCGAAAAAAACAACCTTAACCAGTTCCTGAAACTGGGCGCCGGCTACCAGATGCTCAAAGGCGAATTCCTGTATTATAACGGCGATACTACTTTCGGCGATAACTTCAATAACGTATACCTTACAGGCGAATACCGCAACCGTACCCGTAACCAGCGCTGGGACCTGGAAGCCAATGGTAAGTTATATGCAACCGGCCCCTATAGCGGCGACTATTCCGCCCTCATCAGCCTGAAAGGTGTATTGAAACAAAATAAAGGTGCATTACAAATAGGCTTCCAGAACGTGAACCGGAGCCCTTCTTTTGTTTATGAAAACCGTTCTGCCTTCCCATCTCTTGCCGCCAGCGGGTTCGGAAAAGAGAACATCACACGCCTGTTTGCAAATATCGATATCGCCGCCCTGCAGTTGAAATTATATGGTAACTACTACCTCGTTACAAACTATACTTATTTCGACAGCTTCCTTACCGCGAAACAACAATCGGCGCTGTTCAACGTGCTGCATATAGGCGCCGAAAAAAGGTTTAAACTATCCCGTTTCTGGAACTGGTATTCCGAAGTGCATTTGCAGCAGAAAACGGGTAGCGCTCCCGTAAATATGCCCCTCATCCTTACACGGAACAGGCTGGTATTTGAAGGCAACTTCTACAAAAATCTCTTCGTAGCTACAGGGCTTGAATTAAGATACTACTTAAAATACAAAGCCGATAATTACTCGCCTTTTACAGGACAGTTCTTTTATCAGGACCAGCAAACGATTTCCAATAGGCCTGATATGAACCTGTTTCTGCATTTCCGCATAAAAAGCTTTAAAGGCTTTGTTCGCCTCGAAAACGTGAATACGTTGAATACAGACGGTTTTTCATTCTCCAAATACAACTTTGCTGCGCCTAATTATGCAACCCGCCCTCTATGGACGCATATCGGCATTTGGTGGAGTTTCGTTAATTAGCATTTCCTAAACGGCTTCGCTTTCGCTGAATGTCTTATTTTCAATAAAAAAACAGCTTACATGAAGTGGAAATTATTCGTCAGCGTTTTACTGGCAGTAAATATTACCGTTAGTGCATGGGCCCAGCCACCCGTAGGCAGCAAAGCGCCGGAAATTGAGTTGCCCGGTGCCAACGGTACCACGGTGAAATTATCCTCTTTAAAGGGAAAAGTGGTCCTCATCGATTTCTGGGCCAGTTGGTGCGGCCCTTGCAGGCAAAGTATGCCCGCCCTGAAAAACGTTTATAAAAAATATAAAGCAAAAGGACTCGAGATCTACGGCATATCGCTCGACCAGAATAAAGCAGCCTGGAGTAAAGCTTTACGCGAAGACGGCACTCCCTGGCTGCACGTGATAGATACCGAAGGCGGCACAGCCCGTAAATGGGGTATCCAGTATATTCCCACATCCTTCCTGCTCGATAAAGACGGAAAGCTCATCGCCATCAATGCCGAAGCAGCACAACTAAAAGCTTATCTCGATAAGCTCCTTGGTTAACGCCGGTTCGTCACAACAAACACGCCTTCCATCATTTACACAAACCTCTCAGATTCATCATTCTGCCATTCCACCATCTGCGGCACTGGGCGCTATTCTTGGCATAACAATTGAAATTCCAACGTCAAAACCAATGTATGAAGAAGACAATCTTTTCTATGCTTGCCCTCCTGCTTTTTACAGCCGGGAGTTATGCGCAGGGTTTCCATTTAGGCGCCAAAGCCGGCGCCAACCTCGGTAAAATAGATGGTACCAGCTTTAAAGATGGCTATGAACTGGGCTTCCAGCTGGGAGGCTTTGCTGAAATCGATCTTAGCAAAACTTTTGGTATCCAGCCCGAGCTGCTGTTTAACCAAACCAATACCAAAGTCACCAACCAGATCAGCTCCCCCTTCCAGGATGGCGAAAAAATTAACCTGAATTACCTGAGCATCCCTATCTTGCTGAGGATCAATGCAGGCCAGCTTTTAACCTTCCACGCAGGCCCACAGTACAGCATCTTGCTCAACAATCACAAAACCACCCTGCAAAATGCCGGCGATGCCTTTAAATCAGGCGATTTTGCACTGGCGCTCGGCGCACAGGTGAACCTCAACGCACTTCGTATCTACGGCCGTTATAACATCGGTCTTACCGATATCGGTGACGTTACCAGCCAAAGCAAATGGAAAAGCCAGCAACTTCAGTTTGGCTTAGGCTTCCGTATATTATAAATCAATAAGTTGAATGCCGCCCCGGCGGCATTCAACTTATCTTCCCCTTACCCCTGCCAATTTGGTACAACACCTCTATTTTCCTTCCTTTGGCACTTTAATTGAATTTGTTAGCTTTCCCCCAGTAACTGCTGTAGTTATGTAGAAGGGTGACAATTTGACTTTAGAACCGGAAGTATATGAGTAATAACCAATTCTTTCTTAGGGCCGAGGACGATACAGACTTTCTTCCCATTATACCAATTAATGAAAATGAGAACGAGCAGGATAAAAACCTGCAGATTCCTGACACACTGGCGCTCCTGCCGCTTCGCAATACTGTTTTGTTCCCGGGTGTAGTGCTCCCTATCACGGTGGGCCGTGACAAAAGCATAAAGGCCGTGAACGATGCCTATAAAACCGATAAACTTATTGGCGTACTCGCGCAAAAAGACGCCAGCATCGAAGACCCCGTACTGGCCGACCTCTGCGATATAGGAACCGTAGCCCGCATCGTTAAGCTTATTAAAATGCCCGATGGCGGAACTACCATCATCATCCAGGGTAAAAAACGCTTCAAGGTTACCAGCTTCATCGAAGAAGACCCCTACTTCAGAGCCAATATCGTAACCCTGCAGGACGATGTATTGCCTGGCGACGAAAACTTTGAAGCATACACAAGTACCATCAAAGACCTTGCTTCCCAGATCATCCAGCTTTCTCCCAATATGCCCACGGAGGCTTCTATCATACTCCGTAACATCGAAAGCCCCTCCTTCCTCATCAATTTTGTAAGCAGCAACCTCAATAGCGATCTGTCCGAAAAACAACTGCTGCTCGAAATAGATGATGTGAAACTGAGGGCAGAGCGTCTCGTCGAGCTGCTCCAGCGCGAACTGCAGTTTGCCGAGCTCAAAAACAAGGTGACGACTAAAACTCGTACCGAAATAGACAAACAGCAGCGCGAATACTTCCTGCAACAGCAGTTGAAAAGCATTAAAGACGAGCTCGGAGGCGACTCCAACGAACGGGAACTCAACGAGATGCGCAAAAAGGCAGAAGCAAAAAAATGGCCCGAAGCAGCTAAAAGCCTCTTTAAATCAGGTATCGAGAAGCTGGAACGTATGCACCCCAGCACACCCGATTACTCCGTGGTTTACAACCACCTCGACCTCATGCTCGAACTGCCCTGGGAAGAATATACCGAAGACAGCTACGACCTTAAACGCGCCCGCCAGGTGCTCGATACCGATCACTACGGAATGGGAAAAATAAAAGAAAGGATCATCGAATACCTCGCCGTTCTTAAACTGAAAGGCGATATGAAAAGCCCCATCCTTTGCTTTGTAGGCCCTCCCGGTATCGGCAAAACCTCGTTGGGTAAAAGTATTGCACATGCCATAGGTAGAAAATATGTACGGGTTAGCCTGGGCGGACTTCATGACGAAAGTGAGATCCGCGGCCACCGTAAAACCTATATAGGCGCTATGCCCGGCAGGATCCTTCAGAACATTCGTAAGGTAAAATCCTCCAACCCGGTAATGATCCTCGACGAGATCGATAAAATTGGTAACGACTTCCGCGGCGATCCCTCTTCAGCCCTGCTCGAAGTGCTCGATCCCGAACAAAACAATACCTTCTACGATAACTACCTCGAACTAGAATACGACCTCAGCAAGGTCCTGTTCATTGCAACAGCCAACAACCTGCAGTCCATCCAGCCCGCTTTGCGCGACAGGCTCGAGATCATCGATCTCAGCGGTTATGCAGTGGAAGAAAAGGTAGAAATAGCCAAACGGCACCTGCTGCCTAAACAAAAAGAAGCGCACGGACTGGCCAAAGTAAACTTTAAGATCGCCGATAAGGTGCTCGAAAAGGTCATTGAAAGTTACACCCGCGAAAGTGGTGTCCGTGATCTCGACAGACAACTGGCAAGCATCATGCGCAGCCAGGCCAAAGAATATGCTACCAGGCAAAAAGTAAAAACAAACCTCACACCCAAAGACATTGAAAAGATCCTGGGATCTGCACGCTACAGCAACGAGATCTATAAAACTGCAAACATGCCCGGCGTGGCCGTTGGACTTGCATGGACCTATGTTGGTGGTGACATCCTCTTCATCGAATCTATTTTAAGTGAAGGAAAAGGAGAGCTGAAACTCACAGGTAACCTGGGTAATGTAATGAAGGAAAGTGCCTCTACAGCGTTAAGTTATTTGCAGGCCAATGCGAAAAAATATCAGATCGATGCAGACCTCTTCAGTAAACGGGGCATTCATATTCACGTTCCCGAAGGTGCTGTGCCTAAGGATGGTCCCAGCGCCGGTATTACAATGCTCACTGCACTAACATCTGCTTTTACAGGCAGGAAAGTTAAACCCTACCTGGCAATGACTGGTGAAATCACGTTGAGAGGTCAGGTGTTACCGGTAGGTGGCATCAAGGAAAAAGTACTTGCTGCAAAAAGAGCAGGACTCAAAGAAATTATTATGTGCTGGCAGAACCAGAAGGATGTACAGGAAATTGACAGCGACTTTATAAAAGGGATTGATTTCCACTACGTTAAAAATATGCAGCAGGTGTTGGATATAGCCCTGGTATAACAAATACAAAAAAATTATATCCCCGGTTCAACCAAATGATCCCTTTAGTTGTAATAACAACGTAAGATTTTTTTCATGTTGGTTGTTTTAAGGGTTAAAAAACTCCTCTATGTTCATAGAGGAGTTTTTTTATAGTCGGTCCAGTAAATTGTTAAGTTCATTCAATGAAGTCTCTTCCGGTTTCAGCTTCACGATAGCTCCGTTCTTTTCAACAATAGTCGCGTCAAGCCCCACATACAATTTGTTGTTGCTGATCCTTGAAATAGACAGCAGTTGCAAAGGTGTGCCTGCCGGTATACCCGTGGCATAAAAGGTCCTGCTGCCGGCGTCGGGAGTTAAACGCACCACCGTCGAATGATTGAGGAAAATTGCAAACACGGCAGTGTTCGCGTTTGTGAAAATAACAGGCGCTACTGCTGTTAGCTTGGTAGTATTACTGCTGCCTATCTCGCGGCCAAGCCCTATCCAGCCTGTCTTACGGCATAAAAAGCTATAGCTTTTGCGTACCTGCTGATTCAATAGTTCTTCAAAAGGAGAGGCGTAATCCGCAGTAACGTCCCATAAAAAGTTGGCCCTGTTATAACGCGTAGTGTCGCCGCTAAAGATCGATTGCTGCTCATCAGGAGCCACACCCTCAAACCGGATATTGAACTCCGAACGCTGGCTGATATTAAGAATATTACCTTCTTTGGTAATAATTACCCGTAGCGCCGCTATCTGGTTCAGCAGCTTGCTGCCGCTCATGGCAGGTTTGCCATAGCGGATAAAATCCCCCCGCTTTTTTAATTGCAGGAAACTCACTTTTACTTCACCTTCTGCATTACTGCCGTTGGAATACTGGCAGAACCCCGGGTTGGTATAAATTCGCGTACCTCCCGAAAAATAGGCAGAATCAGATTTACTTGCATTAATGGTAACTACCTCCGGATTGGCCACGCCAAATAAACTATCAGCTGCATTGGCAATACGCCCCGATACAGAGCGTATCCACGCCGTATCCGAATCCGGGTAAGGCACAAACGAGTCCGAAACACTGGACTTCATGCAGGAAGAAAAACATAATGCCGTTAATATATACGCTGCGATACGTTTCATGCTACATCATCATTTCAAATAACGGAATCTATCCGCGTAATAAACTTTCTAATATCTCAGATACTTTTTGCACTAAAAGCGCTGCCCCCCGTTTAAACGATAACGGATGCCCAACGATAACCCCGCATTATGTAAACGCTGGTTAAACGATTGCCCCGGTTTGGTCATATCGCTTAAATTATACCGGAAATAAGGCTCAGCAAACAGGTCCATACGCTCTGCCACAGGTTTTATGATGCTGAAACCCGCATACAGTCCAAGCCCTATATTGCTTTTATAAACCTCATTGTTATCCTTCTTTATCGATACCGCCTGGAACGATGTATCCAGCAACTCTCCCGCATACCAGCTATGAAGGTTTACGATAGCACCAACGTTTGCTGCAAAGCGCCATTGATCATTACCCCACTCGTAGCTGAATAATACAGGAATATCGATGCTTTTGTACTTGTTATGGGTACGTTTCTGCAAATAACCAATTTGTTCATAACTGCTGGTATCCCTCAATACGGTGTCGCCCTGCGGACGCGTAATGGTATGAGTGGTGATAACGGTTACCTGCTTCCTTTCATTTTCCTGGCGGTAGTTGAAATGCTCGTTTATTTGCGTGTACTGCAATCCCGTTTTCAGGAAAATATTTTCAGTGAGCCCCTTGCTTATCCGCACCCCTGCGGTAAAGGAGGTTTGTAAACGCTGGCTGCTGTCTTTACGTTCCAGGTAAGTGCTGCCGCCATAATTAGCCGATGTTTGTTTCAGCGGCATATCGGGCGAAACATACGCTTCAAGATATAGATCGGTAGGAATACTATTGCGTACCGAGGGACAACGGATAACAGGCATCATTGCCGATCTGCTGTCAAGCAACTGGCGAAGGCTGTTGCTGCTGCCCAACGAAAGTCGTTTCAAAGAGATCATTTCCGCCGGCAGAAAATTAAAGGCCGTAGGTACAGCCTGCGTCTCCTCAATTGCACTACCGCTGTTAAGCACGTTATAACTGCCGCCTGTATGCATATTTGCTGCATTCCCACGCTGCAAACCAGTTGCCGCATTCCCATGCTGCAAATCAGCTGCTGCATTCCCGCGCTGCAAACCGGTTGCCGCATTCCCGCGCCGCAAATCAGCTGCTGCATTACCGCGCCGCAAACCGGTTGCCGCATTATCGCGTCGCAAGTCAGCTGCTGCATTCCCGCGTTGCAAACCAGTTGCCGCATTATCGCGCCGCGAACCAGCTGCTGCTATAGTACTGTTTTGTTTGTTTATTCCTTCATTGCCATTCGCTATTTGCCCGGCAGAACCAGGTCGCCCTGCATAGGGAGCAGCATTGGTGGCAACCCTGGCGCGTTTGCCTGCACTTGAGCCAGCCGCCGGTTTATTGCTAGATGGCACGGACACCGTATTGGCGCTGCCGGCTTTGTTTTCAGTAGCAATGCCAGGTGCTATAGCGTTGTTGTCAGATCCAGCAACTACAGCGCCGTCGGGAGCAGGAGCGGTATTGTTTCCTTCAGGTGTGCTCAAATGAAGGTTATCCGCAGCAGAAGAGTGGTGCGGCCCCACCTTTACACCGGCAGTTTCATTTTGTGTCATTCCCGGCTTAACGGAACCGGATTCAGGACGTGGCCAGAATACCAGCGCGCTGGCTCCGGCACACAAAATAAGTAGCGCTGCTGCACGGTAGGCCGCAGGAATACGGGCCCAGCCTGTTTTACGCTTTTTCTCGGCAGCCGTCGCAGCCTCTATTTTGTCCCATAGCCCACCCGGAACCGGTGCCTTGTGGTCGGCCAGTTTCGCTCTAACAAAATCGTCAAACAAGTGGTGGTCTGTCATAACTATACAGCAATTTTCTGCAGTTGTTCTATTTGGTTTTGTAACATCTTACGCGCCTTCACCAGCTGGCTCCGGCTGGTGCTTGCCTGGATGTTCAGAAGCTCGGCTATCTCATCATGACTATACCCTTCTATCACATTCAGGTTGAAAACAAGCCGGTAGCCCTCAGGTAACGCATTGATAAGCTTAAGCAGGTCTTCCTGCCCCAGGTTCGAATACACATAAGGTTCCATCCGGGGCGCAGTATCGGCATGCTCCTTTATCTCCTGGAAACTGATCTTCTTTTTCTGTATCGCCTTCAATGCCGAATTCACCACAATACGGCGCATCCAGCCTTCAAAAGAACCCTCGAACTTGAACTGGTGAATGTATTTGAACACACGGATAAACGCCTCCTGCAGCATGTCTTCGGCCTCTGCACTGTCAATAGCATAACGTATACATACGGAAAGCATTTTACCAGCGTACATCTCAAAAAGTTGTCGCTGGCAACCTGCATTCTGCTGAATACAGCCCTTGATCAGTTCGTGTTCTGTCAAAAAAGAGTACAGTTTGACCGTTTAGAAATATGGATGACCAAAGATACGGGAATGCTGCCTGAAGGGGTAAAATAGATGCCGGACGACAGTTTATGAACGATAGAACCTATCGCTCGTCTACTAAGAATAAATGGGAGCGCCCTGGGTATAGCAGGAACGATGTATTTTATTGAAGAAATTGCCGGTGAATAAAGTCTGTAACCTGTACGAGATCCTTATGTTGCTGATAAACAGCAAGTTGCTTGTCTGCACCGGTGCCTTCCTCGAGTATTTTATTAATGGTATTCAGATAAGGGCGGCTGCCCAGCTGGTCTGCCACGTCATCGGTGAAGTTGAGAAGCTCGTGAATAAGAGAACGTGTGTTCACTTCCTGCTCCTTGCCAAAATCTATCAGATCGCCATCTATGCCGTACCGGCTTGCACGCCATTTATTCTCATTGATGAGCGAACGATGGTACATATTGAAATTCAGGTTCTGGCTCCTGAGTTTATAAAGCTTGGCGCAAATGGCCTGGAAGAGAGCGGCAATGGCAATAGTCTCGTTAACGGTAAGGGGCACATCACAAATACGGAACTCTACCGTATTGAAATAGGGGTGAACCCTCAGATCCCACCAGATCTTTTTGGCGTTATCGATACAGTTCGTCTTTATAAGCAGGTTCACATAGTTTTCATAGGCTTCAATGCTTTCGAAATAATCCGGAATACCGGTGCGGGGAAATTTATCGAATACCCTGGAACGGTACGATTTATAACCCGTTAACCTGCCCTCCCAAAAAGGGGAATTCACACTCAGCGCATACACATGCGGCAGAAAATAGCGCGCCGAATTGGCAATATGGATCGCCATACGGCGGTCCTCCATTCCTACATGCACATGTAAACCAAAGATGAGATTGCTTCTTGCAGCCTCCTGTAACTCATTTACCAGTTGGCTGTAACGAACATGATCGGTGATAAGCTGGCTTTGCCAGTGACTGAACGGATGTGTACCCGCGGCGCCTACCAGGAACCCTAGCTCCCCTGCAACATCAGCTACTGTTTCACGCAAATGTGTTACATCACGATGCGCTTCCGAAATATCGCTGCATATATCGGTACCCACCTCCACAACGGCCTGGTGCATTTCGGCCTTTATCTTGTCTTTGATGAGCTTATGACCCTCAGATACGATCTGCTGTTCGTGACTGATAAGTTCATAGGTCTTCGGGTCAAGTACCATGTACTCTTCCTCTACACCAAGCGTGAAATGTTTATAGTTCAGGTTAGCCATTGATCGTATTGTTGCAGCTATTCATACCCTAAAGTAATGCTTTGAGCAGAACAAAAAAAGCCACCCCCGGAACAGGGATGGCTCTTTTTATAAGTATGTATTGAATTATTCACCTACTACTTCAAATTCAACTTCAGTAACGTTGCCATTACCAAAATCAATAGATGCTTTGTAAGCGCCTAATTCTTTTACTTCGTCAACGATAGAGATACGCTTACGGTCAATTTCGTAACCTTTCTGGTCACGGATAGCACGTGCGATCTGTAAAGAGGTAACACTACCGAAGATCTTGCCGCTCGTACCGGTTTTAGCACCGATTTTCACAGAGCTTTCTTTCAGTACAGCTACTACTTTGTTGATCTCAGCCAGCATCGCAGCTTCTTTCTTAGCCTTTACTTTCAGTTTTTCCTGTAATTGCTTCAGGTTAGAAGGATTAGCTTCCACTGCAAACTTCTGAGGGATCAGGTAGTTACGCGCATAACCGTTTTTCACAGTTACCAGTTCGTTGGCACCACCCAGGTTGTCTACGTCTTGAATTAAAATGATTTGCATTTTGCTATTTTTTTAGCGGCCCGTTGCCCAGTTTTTTACAACTGTCTTCCCTTTCTCAGGGAGTTAGGGGCGGTTACTAAATGAATCAGCATTCAAAATGAATTTGAATGCTGAACCTTGTTCTATTTCAAAAGATCGGTTACGTATGGTAACAGCGCCATCTGGCGTGCTTTCTTAATAGCTTCGCCAACTTTACGCTGGTACTTCAGAGAGTTACCAGTTAAACGACGAGGTAAAATTTTACCTTGCTCGTTAACAAACTTCTTCAGGAATTCAACGTCTTTATAGTCGATGTACTTAATACCGTATTTCTTAAAGCGGCAGAATTTCTTCTTAGGCTTCTCCTGCTTGATCGCAGTCAGGTATTTAATTTCATTTGCTTTTGCCATGATAATTAAGCCTCCACTTTTTCGTTTGCAGTATTAACACCACTTCTTTTCCTTCCATTATACTCGACGGCGTATTTATCGAGTACAGTGATCATGTGACGCATAACTTGCTCGTCGCGTAACATCTGGATCTTAAACTTCTCATTGAAGCTGGTTGGCGCACTATATTCCAGAACCCAGTAAATACCTGTGGTTTTCTTCTGGATGGGGTACGCCAGTGATTTCAGACCCCAGGGGTTGCTGTGCGCAATAGTTCCACCAGCTTCAGTGATGAAGTCAGTGTACTTTTTCTGAGCCGCTTTAAACTCGTCTTCAGAAAGCACAGGGGTAAAAATCACCATCAATTCGTAATTGCTCATTACCCTGATTTTTGTTTTTAAATTAAATTTGTTACTCCCCAGCGAAAATCCAGGATTCTCATTGGGGCTGCAAAGGTAGTTAATTCCAATGCATTTTCAGCACAAATTTACCAAAATAGCCGCGTCACCCCTCCAAAATCGCTACTTACCTCTCATAAAACCGCTTACCTCCAAAATGGCCATAAAGCTGCCCCTGATGCTAAAAAGCAGGCATAATCTTTTTTTCTTTCTGCAATGCATTGAAAAACAGTTGTTTAATTGGGTATGCTTTTTTATAGTTCCCATCATAAAACATAAAACCATGAAAAAAACAGACACAGCCGGAGAAAACAACTTCAAATCAAAAGGGCAGAAAGTGCTCGATCAGCACCAAAACAACCAGGCCAATAGCGACAATTCTATCCTGGAAGACAAAAAAACACGCAAAAAAGAGGGTTACCCTGGTATGGCAGAGCAGGAGTCTCAATTTAAAATCCAGGACGAGTTTATTGACCGGGATAATAATAACAGCCGCAATACAGCTAACCCAGCCTCTGAAAAAGAGAATGCTTCTGGAGGAGACTGAAAAGGATATAAGGCAGGAAGTAAACAGGATATAAATACCTGCTGCCCGCAAAAGCAGCCGCTGTTGAGTAACTGGCTAAAGTCACGGTAAAGAAACTGGCTGGAGTTACTGTTGAGTAACCAGGTAACGTCACTGTAGCGTAACTGGAATAATACAGCTGGTAGGTTCGCGGCAGTTTCGCTTTCCGTTACCCGGCAGGCTGCCCCTCTGGTACATTGTTTGAGGCAAAACAGATATGAAGATATTTATTACGCGTATCATCCCCGCAAAAGGATTGCAACTTTTGAAGGATGCTGGTCATACTATCACACAATACGAAGAAAAAAGACCCCTGACACAGGAAGAACTGATAGAGGCCTGCAGCAGGCACGATGCCTTGCTGAGCGTTGGCCCCAACAAACTCGATGAAACTTTCTTCTCCCGGTGCAAACATCTTAAGGCCATTTCTTTATTATCTGTTGGATACGATAATGTTGACGTCGCCGCCGCCAATAAATACCGGATGGCGATAGGCAATACGCCGGGTGTACTTAGCGGCGCTACTGCCGACACTGCCTTCCTGCTCATGCTGGCTGTATCCCGCAAAGCTTTTTTCCTCAGCAACAAAATCGGCAGGGGAGAATGGGGATTCTTTGAGCCTACGGCAGGACTTGGAATAGAGCTGAATAACAAAACACTCGGCATCTTTGGCCTGGGCAGAATAGGAATGGAACTGGCTAAAAAAAGCATTGGCGCCTATAATATGAATATCATCTATCATAACAGGCACCATAACGAAGTAGCTGAAAAAGAACTCGGTGCCCGTTATGTATCCTTTGAAGAATTGCTGCGGGAGTCGGATGTGCTGTCGGTTCATGCCAACCTGTCACCGGAAACAAAGGGAGTTTTCAATGCCAATACATTTAGTCAGATGAAGTCATCTGCTATTTTCATTAATACGGCGCGGGGAGGTCTGCACAACGAAGAAGATCTTACAGCCGCCGTAAAGAACGGTACTATCTGGGGCGCTGGTCTCGATGTCACCAATCCGGAACCCATGAAGCCCGATAGTCCACTGCTGACGATGCCCACCGTTTGCATATTACCTCATATAGGATCGGCTACGATGGAAACACGCGACGCTATGTCCGAAATAGCGGCACGGAATATATTGGCAGCGCTGGCGGGCGAAAAAATGCCCCATGCCATCAACCCGGAAGTATATAAACAACAGGTGGTATAATAACCCAGGCAAACGGAGCCGGCTAAAGGGCCGGCCCGGGTTATCATAAACACATCAGTTTTTTACGAGGCCGGCAGCAAAGTATTCACAAACGCAATCGACAATGGAAAAGCGGCATCCCTTTCAGCAGCCAGCTTCCAACTGTTTATTTGTTTGTCATACACCTCTTCCGCCGCCTTTAAAAGCAGCCCAACCCTGCCATATAAAACATCCGCTGCTTCCATCGATACAATAAATTCATCATCATATCCACGCTTCCCAGGCCCCCAAAAAAGCACTAACACCCTAAAACACACCACAAAATGCCCCCGGCAATCATAAATCTGCCGCTTCGCTTGCTGTTTAGCCACTACGCATCATAAACAATTCCATCTACGAAGAAATACGCTTTAAACCTATACGATAGAGCTACGCAAGAGATACAAAGGGGCTATACATGAGCACTGAAAGTAACCCTCACGTATAGCCTTTGTGCCATTCTCAACAACCTCACTCGATCATGAATGACGCTCGCTGTGAACAACAATGAACCCATCCATTATAACTTAAGCTTTTGAGACACATCCTGCTCCTGTTCAGGCTGTGCCATATGCCGCTGTTAAAATTTAAACGCTACACCAGCCGCAAAGTTGCGTGGCGCCTGCGCATTACCCCAGGGACCCCAGTACTTTTCATTGCTGATATTATCTAAACGGAAATATAAACGCCATTGAGGAAAGTCATAAGAAACAACGCTGTTAAATACCAGGAACTCAGGAATGGTGAATGTATTAACATCATCATACCAACTGTTGCTTTGATAGTTGACACCCGCACCCAATCTGAGACCCTTTAAAACACCTTGCTGCAACTGGTAACTGATCCAGCCATTAGCAATGCTGCCGGGAGCACGTGCAGGTGTTTTGCCTTGTATGTTGGCGTTCGATTTGGTGTATTCGCTTTTGTTATAAGCATAGCCCGCAATAATGTTGAGGCCGGGAATAGGACTGCTATTAACTTCTACTTCAAGTCCTTTGCTTAACTGGGTGCCATCCTGGATCTGGAAATTAACATCATCGGGATTGGTACGCAGTTTATCGCTTACCTTGATATTATAATAGCTGATAGTTGCTGCCAGCTTTCCATCGAGAAGCTCTGTTTTTACACCGCCTTCCCATTGGTTCGCCCTCTCGGGGTTAAATAATTTACCGTTTTTATCAGTGCTGGTTGAATAGTTGAATCCATTAAGATAGTTGCCAAACACCGATACTTTGTCCTTCACTACCTGGTAAATTAAACCTGCCTTGGGTGAAAACGTCGATTTGGTATAAGCTCCCGTTGTTGCGTTGGTGATAAACGAGGTTGTTCCTTTTGCATCCACCTTGTCATAACGAACAGCGAGCATGACCATTAGGTTTTCGGTGAGGTTCACGAGATCCGATGCATAGATGCCAAAATTATAAGTGTTGCTTTTGAAGGCGCTGGTAGGAGAAAGCTGTGCAAGACGCTGATCTATCTTGTCACGGGTGATATAAGGCGCCACACCATTGATGGCTACGGTATCGTAAACAAACCTTTTAATATAGGTAGGGTTGGTTACAGATTGCACCATGTCGCCGCCTATGAGTATACGGTGCCGCATATGTGCAATATTCAGGTCGCCGTTAAAGTTCAGCTGGGCATTGTTGTTATAGTAGCTGTGCGCGTAACGCTGTACGGTTCTGCTTACAGAATCACCCCTCAGCAAAGTAGGAGTGAACTGCAACTGGTCTTTGGCGTTTACACCTGCATAAGTGTATACCAGGCTTGCAGACCACTGACTGCTGATCTTATAATCTGCTTTTGCAAAAAAGGTATATCCTTTTAAAGTAGAAGTAAGATCGTCTGAAGAAAAAGTACGCTTATAGATATTGTTCAAACCTTCGTAACTCTTCATGCCGGGGTAAGCAGCAGCGCTGGGAGTAAAACCAATACCCGTGTTGGTGCCATAGTTATTATACAATTCCATGTCTGCCGATAAAGTAAGCTTGTCGTTTACCTTATACTGGAAAGAGGGCGCTATGAAATAATTGGTCTGGAAGCCGTTCTCCTGGAAACTGCCTGCAGAATGACGGGCAGCGTTCAAACGGAATAAAGTTGTTTTTTGCTTGTTAAGCGGCGTGTTCATATCAACGGTGATCCTGTTCAAACCAAAGCTGCCGCCTGTGAAAGCTATTTCGGTAGAGGCCGTTTCAAAAGGTTTTTTGGTAACCCTGTTTACAACGCCGCCATAGGAAATAGAAGAAGATCCAAACAATGTTCCTGAAGGGCCTTTTATAATTTCAATTTTTTCAAGGTTGGCAACTTCAGTAGCTGTAAGCTGCGAAGCTACCAGCCCGTTGCGCATATAATTACCGGTACGGAACCCCCTGATGAAAGCAGAAGTTCTGCCGTTCGAAACCTGCTCGAGGGAGTTGACGCCCGCAACGTTTCTGAATGCATCACGATAGTCGACGATCACCTGGTCTTTGATAAGTTCGGCAGAGATGGTGGTATACACCTGCGGATTCTCCAGGTTTTTAAGCGGCATACGCGCAACATAGTCGCTCGATTTAATAGCATATTTATTCCTGCGGCCGGCATTAACCAGTACGTTTTCGAGCTCGGTAGCTGTTTCCTGGATAATAAATTTAGCAGTAGCGGTGCCGCCTGCTGTTACCTGTACGCTTTGTTGCTGGTTGCCGATGCCTACCGCAGAAAGCAGCAGCTGATAAGTACCGGGCTTTAATTTTTTGAAGAGGAATTCTCCCTTATCATCGCTGATGGTGCCAAAGCTGCTGCCTTCAATGCGAATAGAGATACCGGGTACGGGCTGATTGTCACTTGTAACAACATTTCCCCTGATAGCAGGTGCAGTGTTTTGCGCCACAGCCATCCGGAAAAATGAAAAAATGCAAAGTGCGAGTAATTGCAGTTGTTTCATAAAATGTAAATGAGCCGCAAATTTCAAGCTGCCTGCCACTTGTTCATTTATGTAAAGAGGAATTATTGTTGTCGAGATAAGGAATGAATTTCATTGTGTCACCATGAGATAATGGCTGTTTATCTCTATCCGGATTAATGTTATTCGATGCCGGACATGGTATAGATTATGGTTGCTCTTTGCTTAAGGATCATAAGAGAACGTAGGAACGAATGAACAGGTATTTGAACAGCCTCCTTAAAAAGAGAGAGCGTCTCATGAGCCGAGACGCTCTCCTGTACCAAAACAAACTGCTATGAGGGAACATTCGATTGTACTGCAAAGGTCTTTGTTACACCGGTCATTGGGTTACGTTATCGGTAAAATGATTTACGCAATGCGAAATGCCGGCACGTCTTCCTCTCTGCTATTGTATTGCCCTGATCTGCCCTGCAGCTTTCAGCAGTACAATATATACAGGGAAATGATCACTGAATCCGCCCCGGTACGAATACCTGTCCCAGCTGCGCATAGGGTAACCCTTATAGCGGCCCGCTGGCTCCTGCATCCACGGCTCCCGCAATACGACAGCTTTATAAAAGAAATACCCCGTTTGCGGTTTTAACAGAAAGGGATAACTTATCAATATCTGGTCAAATAAACTCCAGGTGTCCTGGTAGGCAAGTGTGCCTGTTCCTTTGCGATACAATTGCTGCCATGGATTGTAAAGCTGCCCGGGCGCTACTTTGCTGCGGTCTCCTGCTGCTCCCAATACACGGGTGATACTCCGGCTGACAGGGTCGTCATTGAAGTCTCCCATAACTATAAGTTTTGAGCCGGGACGTGCTGTCATAACAGAGTCGCTGTGCCTGCGGCATACGTTTGCAGCAGCGGCGCGTGATGGAAAACTATAACGCTCGCCACCAAGACGGCTGGGCCAGTGATTCACATAGCAGTCGACTCGTTCCCCGTTCAGCAACCCGCTTACCCATAAAATATCCCGGGTACGATGCACTTCCCCTTTCGGGGAAAGGTAATTGTCAATAGGTAAACTCACCGGCAGGGCTTTGCTGCTGTCGGGTGTAAAGTATTGCGGCTGGTATAACAACCCCACATCAACACCACGCGCATCTTTCGAATCGTAGTGTACAATCTGGTAGTGCCGCGATGATAAAAGCGGATGCCGTACCAGGTCCCGCAATACATTGTAATTTTCAATTTCAGCCACGCCCAGTAAAGCCGCTCCGTCTTTGTTTACAGTAGTGCCCATAACTGCAATGACACGGGCAAGCTGACTTATCTTGTGATCATATCTGCTGCTGTTATAGCGGCGTACACCTCCGGGAAGAAATTCCTCGTCATAAATGTTGGGGTCATCCAATGTGTCGTATAAATTCTCACAATTATAAAAACCGATAACAACAGGCTGGTAAACCTGTTGCTGCGTATCTGCAGTCTTCAGTAGGAATAAGAAAGGAAGTAAAAGCAATAATTCAAAGGTGTAATACATGTTAGCGCATTTGAATTATAAACTTACGCAATATTGAACCTGCCTGATATGTGATTTACAAGTTGGGTTATATGTGAGAAAGAAGCTTGGGAAGCGGAATGCGTTGATGAGTTCTTCGAGGTCGAGGCCTACTGTGAGGCTTCCGGGTGTATAAGTTGACGGAGGGCTTGTGCTTAAGCGCAGGCCTGGTTTTCTGAAGTTGAAGATCTTTGCGTAGTCTTTTCTGTTTTGTATAGAATCCTGTTTATAGTCGCTGCTTTGGAATATGCTGAACAGAATGAATAAAAAGAACATGGGCTGTTTATCTATTATTTTATAAAATTTGCATCTCTTTATTCTTTTACTATGAAAAACACCAATCCTAAACCCGGCAGGTTTATCCTGTTGCTGTTGCTGTCTTGCAATAGCTTTTGCCAGCAGGATACCAGCCAGCATATCTCAATCGATACATTGCTTCCTTTGATCATGCTGGACGCAGACCAGGAACAGGCAGGTATAAATAACAATACAGCAGTTCCTTCTCTGTTATCTTCTTCCCTCAATCCATTTACGGCTGTCGTTGCATTTCATCTCACACCGCTGCGATTCAGGCGCAGGGGGTATGCTGCGGCGCTTTCCGATTATACACTAAATGGTTTTATATTAAATAGCCTGGACAGAGCCCTGCCTCCCTGGAATATAACCACACTATTGTTAACCCTCTATAGGAACCGGGAAGAGGCGCAGGGATTGGACTATAGCAGCGCTTCATTTGGTGGCGTTGCGGGTGCACAGTGCTTAACAGCCCGCCCTTCAGGTTTGTCTAAACAAGCAGCGTTGGGGTACAGCCTTGCCAATAATAATGGATGGCACCGTTTGCAGCTGGCGCAGTCTTCAGGAATAAATCGTTCCGGCTGGTCCTTTGCAACGGCTGTGAACCTAAAACCATTTTCTTCTGGTTATTATCCCGGCTCCTATCATAGCAGCGCCGGTTTTTATGCCGGTGCAGAAAAGCGGATAGCAGAACGGCACTCGCTGAACCTGTTATATGTTATAACCAGCTCGCAACAGGCAGGTCAAGCGGCTACAACCCGCGAGGCTAAAGAAATAACAGGTGATCCTTATTATAATCCCTGCTGGGGGCTGCAGGAGGGCAAGCCAAGAAATGCAAATGTTTATATTATGCACCAGCAATTAAAAATGCTTTCCTATAACGGATGTCTTTCTCCCAAACTATCTGCAACTGTCACAGCTGCCAGTATGAATGATGATAACAAATACGGTGCTTTGGACTGGTATCGCGCTGCCGACCCGCGTCCTGATTACTATCGGTACCTGCCCTCGTACCAGTTGACAGTAGCGTTACAGGAACAGGTTAAAAGAGACTGGGCTGTTAACCCGGAAACACGGCAGATAAACTGGGCTGGCATGTACCGCATCAACAGAACCAACCCTGACGGACGCGCTTCTTATATCCTGGAAGACAGGTGCACCGATACAAAGCGATATGGCGGAGCAGCTTACTTTACATTCAGAAGCAATAGTGAAATGTCTTTTGAACTGGGAGTGAGCGCCCGCTGGCAGCGAAGTCGCTATTACAAACAGGTGAGCGATTTACTGGGGGCTGCTTACTATGTTAACATCAACCAGTTTGCAGAACGCGATTTTCCCGGCAACAACAACGCACGGCAGTATAACCTGGAAATGCCTGACCAGCACCTCCGGCAAGGCGATATATGGGGATATGATTATGAGCTGAACTTGTATAAGCACCATGCTGTATTCCAATGGAAAAGCCAGTTCAAAAAATGTGATGCTTTTTTCTCCGCCTTCTATGGCGTAGCCGGGTTTGCGAGAACCGGCCATATGCGTAATGGCTTGTTTCCGCTGAATTCCTATGGCCCCGGCCCCGGATATGGTTTCAGCGAGTATGCCTTCAAAACGGGGGTTACCTGGAAGATCAGCGGCAGGCAGTATCTGTTGCTTCACACGGCATTGATGAAAAATGCGCCTTCGGCGGGCCAGGTGTATCTGTCGCCCCGTACCCGCCATGATGTGCGTGATTCAACTGTGGCGGCTGTTACAAAGGCACTGGAAATAGAATATGTGCTGAATACTGCCCGGTTCAAATGCAGGATAGCAGCCTATTATACCGCGTTCTTCAATGGCATGCAACAATATTCTTTTTACCACGACGAATACAATAGCCTGGTGAATTACTCACTGGATCGTATCCATACAATTCATAACGGCATCGAAGCCTTTGTGGAGTATAAACTGTTGCCGGAACTATCATTACAACTGGCCTCCTTTGCAGGACAATATTTCTATAAAGGCCGGCAGCGTGCCGTTATTACCATGGATAATAATGCTACCCTGCTGAACCGTACCACTGTGTTCACCAACGGTTTCAGAATAGGGGGGACGCCGCAACAGGCTGGCAATATAACGGTCAGTTATCGCGCACCCGAAGGCTGGTGGCTTAATGTGGCGGCTAACTTCTTCCGTGATCAATGGATGCCCTTAAACCCTTTGCGGCGCTCTCCCGAGGCATTAGACCAGCTTGATGCCGGCTCGGAAGATTATAAACAAATTACCAGCCAGTATTTGTGGGCTGCACAATACACACTAGATGCTTTCATAGGTTATCAGCGAAAAATAGTTAAAAGAAAACCTGCCAACAGTTCGCTGTTGATCTATCTGAATATGATCAACCTGTCAAACAATAAAACATTGGTGGCGGATAGCTTTGAACAGCTGCGCTTTGAGAATGCACAACAGCTTCAAACCAGCTTCGCTGCTAAAAGCCGCTATGCACCCGGGGTACAGTGCAGGCTAAGTGTGATGCTGCGTTTTTAAAAAGCTGCCATAGTATATCAACCCCTGGTACATCCAGCGGGGTAATTGCCGGATCTTACCCTGGTTTTGCTGGCAGATGACGCATCATATTGGAATCTGCTTTATTATATGAATTTTTAATTGGTTCAGCAGTATATCTGGTTATGCATTAGTTGAAATGTATAGCTGGTTATATGCTTAACATAAATCAGATAAAATGAAAAAGAAGAGCATTGCTTTACAATTGACTGCATGCCTGCAATTGATTTATTGCCTTATTACAGCGGGGTGCAGGCCGTCATTTGAGCTGCCCGGCGATTATCCCGAACCGGATATTACGGCTACTCATTCTATCCGCGCATTAAAGGAAATGCATACCTACCCGGGGAAATTCAGCGAGGTTACTGTGGATGCGATAATATCGGGCATTGTGGTGGCCGACGACAGAACCGGGAATTTCTATAAAACAATAGTGATCCAGGATACAAGCGGTGGTATCGCGCTTTGCATTAATGCGCTCGATCTGTATAACAACTATCCTGTAGGCAGGCGCGTGTTCGTAAAAGCAAAAGGCTTGTTGCTGTTCGATTACAGAGGACTCATGCAACTGGGTGCGGGTATCGGCCAATCTAATCCCAACGATTTATCATTGGCAGGTATTCCTGCCTCATTATGTAGCCGCTATCTTATAAAAGGAAGCCTGAATAATATGCCGGAGCCGTTGGTTGTTACACCTGCGTTGCTAACAAAGAACAGGCTGAACCGTTACCAGAATACGCTTATCAGGCTCGAGAACATGCAGCTGGATGCCGGAGATACTGCCTCCACCTATGCCATCAGCACTGCTTTGCAGGCCCGAAGTGTGCCGCTCCGTAATTGCAACGGCGATAGTGTACTGCTGCGAAACAGCGCTTACGCAAGCTTTGCAGCGGATCGCATGCCATCGGGTAATGGCAGCGCTACCGGTATCTTTACAGTATTTGGCGCTGTATTGCAATTGATGATACGCGATACGAACGATCTGCAGCTGTATGCAACAAGATGCACAGCTCCGGGTGGGGGAGAGGTAGAACCGCCTGATACTTTGGACACCCCATATGAAAGCGGCCTTGCATTAACAGCAACACCACCTTTGTCAATTAATTTCGATGATCTGGCGGAAGGCCTCCCGGCTGGCGTATCGGTACGCACCGGCGCTTCAGGCACCGATTCCGGTAATATCGGGATCATGCCCACAACCAGGGTGAGCTGGAACAGCAGCGGCGGCGGTTTTAAAAACCTGGCCTCCGCATCGGCTTTACCTGCTACGGCAAGTGCATCTGTTCAATTGGCTACTATGAACAGGGCATTGGGGGTACGGCAGGTTGCTGCAACAGATAAAGGTGTGGCCTTCGTGTTCCTCATCAACAATACGCTTGGTAAAAAGAATATCGGCATACAAGGTGTATTGCAGTCGCTGGATGCTTCTATAAGCAGAATCGCCAACTGGAACATCGATTACGCTATAGGTGCAAAACCTGTAGCTTTCACTGTACTGCCAGCTGGTAACCTCGGAACTGGCGGCGGTAATTTCGGTAAAACAACATTTTCTGCGGTGCTTCCTCCTGCTGTTGATAATCGTGCTTCAAGGGTATGGATAAGAATTGTTGTGCTAACGGCAACTTCAGGTAGTGGCAGCAGACCGCTTTCTGCCATCGATGATATTCAATTGTATTGGGAATGAACGTCTCATTAATCCATAGCCAGTGTAGACATATTATTTTTTATCCTGTACTGTGCTACCAGTAAGATGGCTACGCTTATACAGCTGCAGGTGGCTATAACAGCGGTCATTGGCACTGCGTTATGACTTTTGAATAAAGTAATAGAAGCGGAAGAAAGCGCGCCGAAGCCCATTTGAAAAGCGCCCAGCAATGCAGAGGCGCTGCCGGCATTATTATGAAAAGGTGCTATGCTTAATGCCGAAGCATTGGGAAATAAAATGCCTTGCAGACTTAAAAACGCAAACATAAGCATACAAAGCAGCGGTAAGTTCAGCCAGCCGAAATAAGCGCCTGCAAGCGCAGTAACAGCTATCAGCGCCTGCACAGGCTGAAGAGAAAAGATCAGTTGCTGGCTGGAGTAACGTTTTAGCAAAATCCCATTAAGTTGGCTGAAACCGATCAGTCCGGCGATATTGAAAGCGAAGATCCATCCGTAGTACTGCTCGCTTACACCAAAATATTCCATCACCACATAAGGTGATCCTGCAATAAACGCATATTGCCCTGCCGCACCTATACAACCTGCTATGGCATAAGTGTAAAACTGCGGCTCTTTTATAACGGAATAAAAGTTGGTGAGAATAGGTTTGGGTTTCAGTGAAAACGCGGGATCGGGCTTCCGGCTTTCAGGCAGGAAGAAATGCATAGCCAGGCATATCAGCAGGGCTACCACCGCCAGGATCACAAATACCGAATGCCATCCAAGTGTAGTGGTAACTATGCCGCCCACTGTTGGCGCTATCATCGGAGAAACAGCTATCACCAGCAGTAACAGCGAAAACATTTTGGCGCTTTCCTTTACAGGAAACAGATCACGGATCATGGCCCTTGAGCCCACAATACCTACACAGGCACCCAGCGCCTGTACAAAACGTAATACGATCAACAGGTCTGCATTGCCCGCTACCGCACAACCTACGCTTGCCAGCAGGTAAATGATAATACCGAAATACATAGGCACCTTGCGGCCGTAACGGTCAAGTAATGGCCCGTATGCAAGCTGGCCAACCGAAATTCCTATGAAGAAACTGGAAAGGGAAAGCTGTACTTTTTCTATAGAAGTATTCAAACTTTTTGCAATAGCAGGGAAAGCGGGGAGGTACATGTCTATCGAAAAAGGACCAATTGCAGCGAGTAAACCTAAGATCAGAATGAGTATAAAACGATTGCCTACCTTATGTGCGTCCATGACGCAAAGGTAAGTTATATGAGGTATTTGTATACATTCGCCTTGTACGATTCAAAGTCTGCGGCATTGGAGTACTCGTCGAACTTTTCGACAGAACCTCCTAACTGTTTGCGTACCAGCACAACTTTGCCTCCGCCAATAATCGTTATTTTCGCTTTGTTAAAAATGCGGTCCAGACCCGGAATGTCCTTGATCATTTGCATTTCTTCTATCTGGCCAACATTGATAATATAGTCTTCCATTGTATCCTTTAAAGTTTAAAATTAAGCGGAAGGGCACAATTTTGGCCCTGATAACCGATAATAGTTAAGCATGACGCGAAAAAGTTTTTTTTCTGACCATTGGAATGTCCTCAAACAGGCTGCCCAACTGCTCATCTCCAACGACCCGTTGCGGCTGGCTGGCGCCACTGCTTTCTTTACCAGCTTTGCACTTCCTCCTATTCTTATCATCCTTACCCAGATCTTTGGCCTGCTCTTCAACAGAAAGGAACTTAGCGTAAACCTCTATCATAAAATAGAAGAACTCGTAGGCAAGAACAGCGCCATGCAGGTGGTAACAACCCTCCGTGGCTTCCGGGGGCTTGCCTATAACTGGCCTATAGCCATAGGAGGCTTCCTGTTTATGATCTTCGTAGCCACCACCTTATTTAAAGTCATAAAAGCCTCCTTTAACCAGCTGTGGATGATCCGCGTGCCGAAACGCAGTTTTAAAGCCACGCTGGAAGACAGGTTCCGTTCGCTTATAGTCATCCTGCTTGCAGGTGTGCTGTTCCTGGCGGGAGCGCTGGCCGAAAGTATCCAGGCCATCATGGGTAATTACCTGCACGAACTATCGCCACTCCTGGCCGATATAATGAATAATATCCTCGCCCAGGTTGTATCTGTATTGATCGTTACCGCATGGTTCGCCGTTTTATTCCGCTATTTGCCCGATGGACGCCCTTCCTGGAAAATAGCGATAGCAGGCGCCCTGGTCACCAGTCTCCTGTTTACCGTTGGTAAGGTGGTGCTTAAACGGGCCCTTCCCGATACCGGCCTCGGCGTTATCTTCGGTGCATCGGCGGCGCTGGTGCTGCTGCTGCTGTTTGTATTCTATTCTTCCATGATCCTTTATTTCGGCGCAGCATTCACCAAGGTATGGAGCGAGTACAAACAGAAACCCATCCAGCCTTTACGGAAAGCACAGTTCTTCGAATATGCCGAAATAGGGGCTGTGGCCGAACCACCAGCCCCTTAAATCCGGGTGTTCTCTTTATAGTTTTAAATTTTTTACCCCTTCTATTTTTTACTATCCTTATCTCTGCCGATCTTCGCGCCAGAACAGTCGTTAGTATGAGTATTACTTTTGATAACACAAGCGTGGCCTTCGATTATAAATCGGATAAAGAGTTAAAAGCAGCAAAATGGTTGTTTCAAACCATGCATTACCCTTTTGTGGCAACACTGGGGGCTAAGTTTACACCGTTCCTCATGAAAACGGGGCTGCCTATCGATGGTATTATCAGGAAAACCATCTTCAAACAATTCGTTGGTGGCGAAACCCTCCAGGATACGGCCGAAACAGCACGTATGCTTGATAAGTATAACGTTCAGGTAATACTCGATTATGGCGTTGAAGGAAAAGAGTCTGAAGAAGACTTTGAAAGAGCAACGCTCGAGTTTATCAGGGTTATCAAGTACGCTGCATCACAAAAGAATATTCCCTTTATAAGCGTAAAGGTCACTGCACTCGGCAGGTTTGCCCTGTTGCAGATCCTCAATGATGCACCCAGGCTCAGAAGCGGTATTCATGATCATGAAGCCGAAAATGACGAATGGGATAAAGTAAGGGTACGTATGGCCCGTATCTGCGAAGTGGCTTCCGAATGCGGTATCGGCGTGCTGGTTGACGCCGAAGAAAGCTGGATCCAGGACCCTATCGATCGGCTCGCAATGGAGATGATGGAAATATTTAATACTGAAAAAACAGTAGTATATAATACCATTCAGCTCTACAGGCACGACAGGCTTAACTTCCTGAAAATGTCGTTCAAAATTGCACAACAGCAAGGTTTCTCCCTTGGCGTAAAACTCGTAAGAGGCGCTTATATGGAGAAAGAAAGAGCGCGTGCCAGCCAGAAAAGTTATCCTTCTCCTATCCAGCCCGATAAGGAAAGCTCCGACAGGGACTACGACCAGGCAGTAGGTTTCTGCATCGATAATATCGACAAGATCGCTACCGTTATAGCTACACATAACGAGGCCAGCACGCAAATGGCGGTAACGCTGCTTGAACAGAAAGGCTTGCCCATCAGCCACCCGCATGTGCACTTCTCACAATTATACGGAATGAGCGATAACATCACCTTCAACCTGGCTAAAGCAGGTTGCAAAGTGAGCAAATACCTGCCTTTCGGACCTATCCGTGAAGTCATTCCCTATCTCATGCGGAGAGCGCAGGAAAATACCAGCGTAAGCGGACAAACAGGACGTGAACTGAACCTGCTTACAACAGAACTGAAGCGCAGGAAAGGCAAAGCCTAAATAAAAACGGGGTGCCTGCCGAGCCTTCAAACTAAATTCATAATAAAAAGAGTCCGTATCGCACTTATGATACGGACTCTTTTTATTCGGATCCCTGACGAAGAAGGATACCCGTTTAATCAACTCCCGGCGGCTAATTTATTTATGTGCCATCGTCTTTTTATTGCCTTATGCTGGTAAGCTTTTTAGTATTTGTGACAAACCGACTTGCCATTCTACCATCTGTGATCCACTCTTTATTACAAGGTAACCAGGTTATTCTTGATGGCATAGATAGCAAGGCCTACCCGGCTCTTCAACTGAAGCTTTTCAAACAGGGTGTCGCGGTAACTGTCTACCGTACGCGGACTAATACACATGCGTGTCGCAATTTCTTTATAGGTAAGGTCGGTGATCGACCACTGCAGGAATTCCTTTTCCTTATCGGTTAACGATATTGCGGGCTCCCTGCTGCTTACTGGCTGAGGCTGTTGCATCACCGACAGGCGTTTGCCTATTTGCATCGTCATCAACTCATTGATAAAATACTCCCCCTTGGCAACATGGTTGATGGCATCGTTGAGCTCGTCGGGATGACATTCTTTTAAAACATAACCCTTCACACCTGCCTGAAGCATTTTCAATACATTGGCTTCATCATTCAACATCGATAGCGATAAGGTATGAATGGCAGGGTAGGTGCGGGCAAGGTGCGTGGCGGTAACATGCCCGTCCATAACAGGCATATTAATATCCAGTATAGCCACCTTGGGAAGTGTTTTTGCCTGCTGCAGTTGTTCAATGAGCTCCTGCCCGTTCGAGGCTTCAATAATTACCTGGCAGGAATCGAACTCATTTATAAGCGTTACCAGGGCTTTTCTTAACAGGATATGGTCGTCAGCTATCGCTATGGTTGTCATGTTATCTTTGATAATTTAATAGTTACATGCGACCCATACTCAGGTGTATAGGCGGCTTTTAAAACAGCGTTAGCCGACCGGGCCCTTTCTTCAAGTAAATGCAGGAATTGCCTGTTCTCCAACGGTGGCGGTTCATTTGTAAAGCGGCCGTCATCTTTCAGACTGAATATAACAAAATCAGGCGTATATAAAACACTTAACAGCAAATGAACGGGTTGTGTATGCTCCGCGGCCAGGTGCATACATTCCTGCAGCATCCGGAACACCAGGAAAGTTGCTTCCCTGTTTAACTCAAATGGTTTCCCGGTCTGCTGCAGGCCGGTATGAATGCATGTGTATTTCTTTATTTTATCCAGCTCCGCCGCCAGCGCTGCCGTAATACCCTTCTTTAGTATGTCTTCGGGATCAAGGCTGTTGTTTAGCGTACGCAGGTCTCTAATGATCTCAGCCAGCTGCAGCGAGCTTTGTGCCAGTTCGGTATCGGAATATTGCTGTGCAGCGCGCAGCAGCCCCAGTCTTATACATACTAACGACTGGCCGATGCTGTTGAAGAGCATGCTGCTGGCATCCCTTAGTTTTTCATGCTGTATCTCTAATTGCGTTTGCAATAATTGATACTTGAGTTTCCCCGGCAGATGGTTGTGGTTAACACGCATAACAGTGGTTGTGGTGGATCATTAAGTTGCGATAAAGATAATATTGCGCCGCTAAAATGTTACCCGTGAAAAAACGGATTATTTAGGGTGATTTCACCGTAAATATTGTTGTTATTGTAGTGCAATTTTGCAACAGTTCAAGGGGGGTAAACCTTGATTATTCTCGTTAGTTTTCTCATGTATATTTAAAACGGCTCCTTGTCTAGGGAGCTGTTTCTGGGAAAACGCCGCTCGGGATTTCCCGATTTCAAGCTAACTTGCAGTATGCAGCAGTATCTACAGTTATTGAATCATATCCTCGATACAGGGGTATCTAAAACCGATCGCACAGGCACAGGCACCACAAGTTGTTTTGGCTACCAGATGCGGTTTAATCTTCAGGATGGTTTTCCGCTTGTGACAACAAAGAAATTACATCTTAAAAGTATTATTCATGAACTCCTCTGGTTCCTGAAAGGCGATACCAATATTCAATATCTCTCCGATAACGGCGTCCGCATATGGGATGAATGGGCCGATGAAAACGGTAACCTCGGACCCGTTTATGGTAAACAATGGCGTAGCTGGACCGGTGCCAATGGTGAAACCATAGACCAGATCTCCGATGTCATCGCCCAGATCAAAAAGAACCCGGATAGCCGCCGCCTGGTGGTAAGTGCATGGAACGTAGCCGAATTACCGCAAATGGCGTTGAGCCCCTGTCACGCACTTTTCCAGTTTTATGTGGCGGAAGGCAAATTAAGCTGCCAGCTTTACCAGCGCAGCGCCGATGTATTCCTGGGGGTGCCGTTTAACATCGCCTCGTATGCCTTACTTACTTTAATGATAGCACAGGTTTGCGATCTGCAGCCCGGTGATTTCGTTCATACTTTCGGCGACGTGCACTTATACAGCAACCACCTGGAACAGGCACGCCTTCAGCTTACACGTGAACCATATCCATTACCGGTGATGAAGCTGAACCCTGCAGTGAAAAATATTTTCGACTTTACATATGACGATTTTACCCTGGAGAACTACCAGAGCCACCCGCATATTAAAGCACCAGTAGCCGTTTAGAAAAGCCAGGAAATTATGCAGATAACCTTAATTGTTGCCGCAGCAACCAATAACGCGATAGGTAAGAACAACGAGTTGTTATGGCGCCTGCCCGATGATCTGCGCTATTTCAAAAATATGACCTGGGGAATGCCCGTTGTCATGGGGCGTAAAACTTTTGAATCGCTTTCCGGCGAACCACTCCCCGGCAGAGTGAATATTGTGGTAACCCGGCAGAAGAACTGGCAGAAAGAAAAAGTGATCACTACTACCAGCCTCAGCGATGCTATTTTCTTCTCTCAACAACACGACTATAAAGAAGTGCTGATAGCCGGTGGCGGAGAAATCTACCGTGAAGCATTGCCTATGGCAAATAAAGTTTATCTTACCCGCGTTCATGCAGTATTCAATGATGCCGATACTTATTTCCCGGAACTTGATCCCCAAAAATGGGAGAGAACATCCTTCCAGGATTTTACGGCAAACGAAAAGCATGCATGGCCCTATACTTTCGAAGTATGGGAGCGGAAGTAATATGACAGATAATTATGTATTCAAAATATAAACTGGCCGGTAAATGGCTTCATTACTGGCGCAATTCCTCCAATAGCAAAGGGCATGGCGTTCATTCCCCCTTTGTATTTGAGTTTATAGAAAAGGTCCTGAACGATAAAGGAGAATATTATTGTTACCAGCCGATAGAAGGCATGCGCTCCTGGCTTAAACACACCGATAAAGTGCTCGAGATCCAGGATTTTGGCGCCGGATCACGCGTTAATTCCAACTTGCAGCGCAAAGTATCGTCTATCGCCCGCTCAGCGTTAAAGCAGCCCAAATTCGGGAAACTGCTTTTCCGGATGGTCAATTTCTATCAGCCTAAAACAATCATTGAACTTGGCACCTCGTTGGGGGTAACCACGTCGTATCTCGCCAGCGGGAACGAAAAAGCCAGGGTCATTACCATGGAAGGCGCTCCTGCCGTGGCAGCCGTTGCCCGCGATAACTTCAGGCAGCTTGGCCTTAGAAACATAGAACTGGTAGAAGGCAACTTCGACCTCACGTTACCTAAAGTATTGGAGTCTTGTAAAGAATCGGGTGTAGACTTCGCCTTTATAGATGGTAATCATCGCTATGAACCTACTATTCAATACTTTAAGCAGCTGTTGGCCCATACCGGTGAAAACAGTATCGTTATTCTCGACGATATTCACTGGAGTGAAGAAATGGAAAAGGCATGGGCCGAAGTACAGCACCACGAGGCTGTGACCATGACAATAGACCTGTTTTTTATTGGAATCGTGCTGTTTAAGCCTGATTTCAAGATAAAACAGCACTTTTCGGTGCGTTTTTAACAAGGTTTTCCGTTTTAAATAAAACAATTCCCGAAATCGGCATCGCAGTCTCGTTGCACAGATTTACTTTTGCATCCTGAAATTTCACAAAGTAATGGAAATGATCTCAACCGATATCTGTATTATAGGAGCCGGACCGGTAGGCTTATTTGCTGTTTTTGAAGCAGGGCTGTTGAAAATGCGCTGCCATTTAATGGACGCCTTACCCCAGGTAGGCGGTCAGTTGTCTGAAATCTACCCCCATAAACCTATTTATGATATCCCGGGTTATCCAACGGTGAAAGCGCAGGAACTCGTTGACAACCTGCTGGATCAGATCGATCCGTTCAAGCCCACTTTTACCCTGGGCGAGCGCGTGGAGCAAATCACCCGCCAGGAAGACCAGTCTTTCATTGTTACTACCAATGAACACACTAAAGTGCATTGTAAAGTGATCGTGATCGCCGGCGGTCTGGGCTGCTTCGAACCACGTAAACCTACGATTGAGCGTCTCGAAGACTTCGAAGGCAGGGGAGTAGCCTATATGGTGAAAAACCCTGAACTGTTCAGGAACAAACAGGTAGTACTCGCCGGTGGCGGTGACTCTGCGCTCGACTGGACCATCTTCCTTTCCGAGGTGGCTGAAAAAGTGACCCTGGTACACAGGGGCGATACTTTCAGAGGGGCGCCGGATTCTGCAGAAAAGGTCTTTAACCTTGCTAAAGAAGGCAAGATCAACCTGTTACTGAAATCCAACGTAGTGAGGATCGGTGGTAACGGTCATCTGAAAGAGGTGTTCATTGCCGACCAGGCCAATGAAGTAACAGCTCTGGAAGCCGATCATCTGATCCCTTTATTCGGCCTTAGCCCTAAATTAGGACCTATTGCAGAATGGGGACTCAATATCGATAAATCGGCTATCGTGGTAAATACCGAAGACTATTCCACAAACGTCCCCGGCATTTACGCCATTGGTGATATCAATACTTATCCCGGCAAACTGAAACTTATCCTGTGCGGTTTCCACGAGGCGGCCTTAATGTGTCACAGCGCCTTCAAGTTTGTATATCCCGATCAGCGTTTGAGCTTCAAATACACGACTGTAAACGGCGTTAACGCGTTCTAACTGGTGTTAATGTATTCTTGGGACGTATAGTTGCAAGGATTGTAATACTTTTGCGCCCATGATGATTAATATTACAGTAGAAGACCGCAACGGCGAAAGACAACAACTGGAAATCCCCGACGATATAAGCCTCAGTCTCATGGAAGTGCTGAAGGCTTCCGAATACCATATCCTGGCCACCTGTGGCGGCATGGCCTTATGTGCCACCTGTCACGTACAGGTATTAGAAGGCGGTGAACGTCTTGGCAACGCCAACGACCAGGAATTAGATATGCTCGATACCTTGCCCGACGCAGGTAGCGACAGCCGCCTGGCCTGCCAGCTTCGTATCGATCAATCCATGGATGGTGCTGTTTTCCGTATTTTAGGTGCAACTGAAGAATAATAATATTATACCCGAATCATTGCTCAAAGCCCTGGAAGGTATCCGGGGCTTTGAACGTGAAGGCTTTGTGCAGGTTCATGAAGCAGGGGCGCAGCTTACATCGGTACGGCTGAATCCCGCCAAACAGCCATCCGTAGCCGCTCCGGGCGACTGGTTGCCCATAGAAAGCCAGGTTCCCTGGTGCCCTACAGGATATTACCTGAAAGAACGTCCTTCGTTTACGCTCGATCCCTTGTTCCATGCAGGAACCTATTATGTGCAGGAAGCAAGCAGTATGTTCCTGTGGCAGGCATTACAGCAGCTGACGGGCCAGACAGGTCGGCATATTGGTCAGTCTGCAGAAGCTGCGCAGCATTTGCCAGATCAATCTTTACAGTACAAGGTACTGGATCTCTGCGCCGCTCCGGGTGGCAAAAGCAGCCTGCTGGCATCTTTTTTCCCCGAAGGGTTTATCGTAGCCAATGAAGTGATCAGAACCCGGGCTGCCATCCTCGTAGAAAATCTTGCGAAGTGGGGAACCCACCATGTGGTAGTTACCAATAATGATCCGGCACATTTCAAACCACTCGGGAATTATTTCGACCTTATTGTAGCTGATGCACCTTGCAGTGGCAGCGGCATGTTTCGCAAAGATCCCGCCGCAATAGGAGAGTGGAGCGAAGAGAACGTGATGCTTTGCAGCCAGCGCCAGCAGCGTATCATCGCCGATATTTATCCCGTATTGAAGGAAAACGGCCTGCTCATTTATTCCACCTGTTCTTATTCGAAAGAAGAAAACGAAGATATGCTCGATTGGATGATCAATGAGTTTGATCTCGAATCCTGCGCTGTTGCCGTAGACCCGCAATGGGGTATAGAAACAGTTGAATCAGATAAACATCATGCAGCCGGTTATCGTTTTTATCCCAATAAGGCGAAGGGTGAAGGATTCTTTATGGCAGTGCTGCGCAAAACCTCCGGCAATCCAGTACGGTATGTTAAAAAAAACAACCTTACGGCTGCAACGAAACAGGAAATTGCTACGGTAGCCAACTGGCTGAATGAAGATGCGGAACGTTTCTTCTTTAAGCAAAATGAATTGATCCTTGCTGCTCCGGCAGTGCAAAAGGAACATATAGCACTATTGCAACAACATCTTTACCTGCGTAAAGCAGGGGCGGCAGTAGGTACCTTGAAAGGAAAGGACCTTGTCCCCGATCATGAACTGGCATTAAGCTTGCTGATGAAGGCCGGTTTACCTTCGGTAGCAGTAGATAAAGAAACAGCATTACAATATCTCAGGAAAAAAGAAGTTAATATAACGTCAGTTGTAAAAGGCTGGACAATAGTACAGTACGAGGGCGTAAACCTGGGTTGGGTGAAGGTCCTTCCCGGCAGGGTAAATAATTATTATCCTGTTGAATGGAGAATTTTAAAAGAGTAAAATTACCCGTATTTTTATTGCATGATGATGAAGAAACATACCCTTATACTTTTCTTAGGTATGCTTACTGGAACAATGGCTATGCGTGTACAGGCGCAAACCGGTGTAATTACGCATACGATTCGTCAGGGCGAAACCTTATCGGCTTTGAGTGCAAAATACAAAACGACGGTAGGGGATATCATGCGCCTCAACAACATGAATTCCGGAAGTAAACTGGCTATAGGGCAGAAAGTAAAGATTCCTGCATCGGGGAAAACCGTAGCGGCATCAAAGCCAGCGGCTTCAGCTCCCGCAGCAACAACGTCGACGCCTCTGGCAGCCGGATCTACGACCACACACACTGTAAAGCAAGGCGAAACATTATACCGGATCTCACAAACCTATCACGTTAAAGTAGACCAGATCAAATCCTGGAACCACCTGAAAGGTGATAATGTTTCCATTGGACAGGTACTGACTATCGGAGCCTATGCGCCTGAATCAGCGCCCGTGCAAAATACAACGCCGGCAGAAATACCCGTAGCGACGACACCGGTTGACAATACGCCGGTGAATACAGCTCCCCCGGTAGCTACTACACCGCCGCCAACCAGCAGCGCCCCGGTAAATACTACGCCAGCGGCTGGCAATGCCACTTCGTCTACTCCGCCGGCAACGACGGGTACGACAATGGCGAATAAACCGGAGCCATATGTCAACCCATCAAAAGTGACCGATAAGGGTTATTTCGAATCGTTATTCGGAGTAGATGTGGCAGGACGTTCACTGGAAAAGGCTTCCGGAACAGCTATGACTTTTAAAACTGCCAGTGGCTGGACTGATAAAAAATATTATATCCTGGTAAACGATATCGCTCCCGGCTCCATTGTAAAAATTACCAATGCTGACGGCAATAAAACCATCTATGCAAAAGTGTTATGGAACATGGGCGACCTCAAAGAAAACGAGGGGCTCTCTTACCGTATCAGCAATGCTGCTGCAGATGCACTTGGGATCTCAGATCTGAAGTTCCAGATAACCATCGCTTATTACGACTAGGATAAAAACTTATAATCCAAAAAAGGGCTGGCCAATTGGTCGGCCTTTTTTTATTTGGCAAAGGGAGCAAGCAGCCGGCAAATAATGATATGAACTGATAGTGGTCATAGAACGAATGCAGCTATTTAATATACCTTGAAATCCAGAATATGGAAACCTGTTTAATGAAGATCCACGGTGGAATGGAAGTTGAGTTTTCTAAAGGGAAGGCTTATCTGGTTCTGTTGAAGAACGAGATTGAACAAAAGATGCTGAAGAAATATCTTGATCTCGGGTATCATCTCGCGTTAGGGATGGCAATGGGAGGCGGGTATGTTTGTTATTTAGATGACATCTTTATTGGATTGTTAAAGTGAGTTGAGGCTGACTTGTTTTTAATAAATTTAGAACAGAAGTTCTCTAAAATATTGAAGCACTAATTACTATGTTATGAAAGCGATATACGTTGCATGTTTAGTCTTGTTGAATTTTGCAGCTATGGCACAAACTGGTAAGGTGGGCACTGCTTTGTGGAAGGTTAGTGGTAAAGGACAGCATACCTCCTATTTGTTTGGAACCGCTCATGTTTTTTCCGGAAGATACCTTGATTCCTTTCCCGGGGTCTCCTCACTAATACATAAAGCGAATGTGTTGGTGGTTGAGCGGGAGCGGGGAAGCGCGGGTAAAACAGATACCAGCAGGAAAAATGCTAAACTAACTCAGACCACTCATGCGCTTGCAGAAAAGAGAGACTTTAGAACGGTATTTTCAAAAACAGACTACGAACTGGTAGATCAATACCTGGCAAAAAACGGGGGGAGTCAGAATATAACGGGACTGGAGGAGTTGAATGGTAATACGTCGATTAATTACCTGTTGGGGATTGTTTGGTATCCCACTATCGAGCAGTATATGATAAAGGGCGAAGAGCATTATTTTATAGATGATACTATTTACAATATAGCGCTCAGTGATCATAAAAAGATACAAGGATTGGAAACTGACGTGACGCTGGAATCTATTATGGACAAGGTAATTAAGTCGCCGGAAGAGCAATTGAAGGCGATGGCAGAAACAATTGTAGATTTTGTTCAGAAAGGGGACAAATTGATGCAGCGCAGACTGTCGGAATACGAAGAGAGGAATATTGAATACAATTTTGAAAAAATAAATGAAAGTCCATTCGAGCGAGAGTTGATGGATGAAAGGAATAAGTTATGGATGGAGCAAATTCCTGCATTGTTGGATAAAGATGCTTGTTTTATAGCGGTAGGTTTGGATCATCTGAAATACAAAAACGGGTTGATCATGAAATTGAGGAAAATGGGATATCGTGTTGAGCCGGTTATACACTCGCCCCAAAAAAAGAAGTAGTATCTGGACCTGGTGAATACTAGCCCTGGATTTGTCTTTAAAAATGAAACGATAGCATCATTTAACAATGAATGAAAAGCGGGTTAGTTCTGTCGTCTTTTTTAATAGCAGCGTTGGTTGGTATACGAAATGACCGGGAGCCATGGATTAAACCTGGCAACAGTTTTTACTCTCTCCGCCAGCCTTTCAGGAATTCTGAAACCGGCATCCGCTTTTTTCCTTCCAGTTGCAGTTCCAGTACCTGGATATGACCATCTGCCGTGGCGAAACGTAAAAATGTTTTTCCATCTGTTTCTACTGTGCCGGGGGGTACAGCGGGTGTTGTCGTTTCTTTCCTGCTTTGGAAGATCTTCAGGATCTTGCCATCCAGGTGAGTGAATGCGCCGGGGTAAGGGGATAAACCCCTGATGAGATTATGAATCGCATCGGTTGACTTGTTCCAATCGATAGTGC
This sequence comes from Filimonas effusa, assembly GCF_004118675.1. Classification (NCBI taxonomy): domain Bacteria; kingdom Pseudomonadati; phylum Bacteroidota; class Chitinophagia; order Chitinophagales; family Chitinophagaceae; genus Filimonas; species Filimonas effusa. The sequence continues at coordinate 96,872 of NZ_SDHZ01000006.1, forward strand.
AGGTTTCTGTAAATATCTTGGGGGCGTGTTTAATGGATGCGGCATCTTCAGCTGCGAGGCCGGACTGGTCGATTTCGGTTAAGGTACCTGCTGCCAGTTCTTTGATGGTCTGCACCAGCACATTGGCGCCGAGCACTTTCATCCGGTCGTGTATTTCGCCCGCAGTGTCGTTTTCACCTATTGGCAAGGTAGCCCGTAATAGAATATTACCTGTATCGATGGCATGTTGCAGCTTGAATGTAGTAACGCCTGTTTCTTTTTCGCCGTTGATCACCGCCCAGTTAATAGGCGCCGCGCCACGATATTGGGGCAGGAGAGAGCCGTGAACATTGATGGTACCCATAGGAGGCATGTTCCATACGACTTCAGGAAGCATGCGGAAAGCAACGACTACTTGTATGTCGGCCTGCAGGGAGCGAAGTTGTTCGAGGAACTCGGGCGCCCGTAGTTTTTCGGGCTGGAGAACCGTCAATCCTTTTGAAACGGCATATTGTTTAACAGCGCTGGCTGTAAGCTTCATGCCGCGGCCGGCTGGTTTATCGGGGGCTGTAACAACACCTACGATATGGCATCCTGCTTCGACCAACGCGTCTAATGAAGACACCGCAAATTCCGGTGTACCCATAAACACGATCCGTAATTCATTAAAAGGCTTCCTGCTGTTGCTATCGTACTGTTCCATAATTCTCGATCTAAATGTGCTGTTTCAAGCGCAAATGTACTCTCAAAAACAGCATACTCCTTTCTGTCTTGTGCAAATGAAGCCCCAATCGGGCATTTTTGGCTGAATACACCTGTTTTCTCCTCTAAAAACCAGGACAAAATGGTGTTGTTATAGGAGTGGGCGTTCGCTCCTGGTCTTCCGGCCTGTGATTTGTAACAAGAAAACACTACCTTCCCTGCGGATATTCTATCCGGCCGAGGGATAAGGATATCCTTTGTTTTATAAACTAAAGAAAAACTATGCAACAAGTTAAAAAGGGAGATACCGTCAAGGTACATTACCATGGAAAGTTAAATGATGGTTCTACCTTCGATAGCAGTGAGGGACGCGAACCGCTTGAGTTTGAAGTGGGCGCTGGTATGGTGATCAGTGGTTTTGATAATGGTGTGCTTGGTATGACCAAAGGAGAGAAGAAAACAGTGAATATCCCGGTAGATGAGGCTTATGGTCCTAAGCGGGAAGACCTGATCATGGAATTCCCCATCGATCGTTTTCCTCCGGATCTGAAACCCGAAGCAGGTATGGTGTTAAGCATGAGCAACGGTGAAGGTCAGCAACTGCCAGTAGTGGTTACTGAAGTAAGAGAAGACGCTGTTGTACTCGATGCCAACCCTCCGTTAGCAGGAAAAGATCTGATCTTCGATATTGAACTGGTAGAAATTGCCGGCGGAAGCTCTTTGATCATTACCCCATAAATGAACGCCCGACCGCCTCTTAAACGGCTTTAGGACGGCTTTAGGGCAGCAACTCATAAGATATGCTATGGACTTTGTCCTGGGCATTCAGAAAAGGTCATTGGTTTTCAATGGCCTTTTCTTATTTATATAGCCATGGCCCGGTGTAACCTGCTTGCTGCAAAAATTGGTGTGGTAATGGCTGTACCCCCGGTATCCGTCCTTTGACATCGGTTACCCGACTTCTACCAGGTGGCTTTTCCATATTATTTAGTTGGTTTGTTTCTGTAATACCGGTAATAACTTATATCTTGAAGTCTTATCGCCCATTTGATACAGTATCTATTTATGAAAAATAACTTATTACTAATCAGTCTGTTATGTTTTTGTTTCTTGGCATCTGCGCAAAAAGTCGTTGAACCTACAGATGTTGATCCCGAATGGAGTAAGCCTTACCAGCCTTTCCGGGTTGCGGGTAATCTTTATTATGTAGGAACTTATGACCTGGCATGTTATCTCATTGTTACGCCGAAGGGTAATATACTCATCAACACGGGGCTGGCAGCTTCTGCCTCTTTGATCAAGGCCAATATTGAAGCATTGGGTTTTAAACTCACCGATACCAAAATACTCTTAAATACGCAGGCGCATTTCGATCATATGGGAGCAATGGCCGTCATGAAGCAATGGACCGGGGCCAAATTGATGATCGATGAAGGCGATACGGCCGTAGTTGCCGATGGGGGGCGGTCTGATTATGCGTTTGGGAGTAGTAACAGCCAGTTTGCTCCTGTAAAAGTAGACCGTGTATTACATAATGGAGATAGTATACAGCTAGGAGGGATGCAGTTGGTACTGTTACATCACCCGGGGCATACGAAGGGATCCTGCAGTTTCCTGTTCGATGTAAAAGATGAGCAGCGTACTTATCGTGTACTGATTGCCAATATTCCCACTATCGTTACCGGCAAGTCCTTTTCAGCTATACCTGCTTATCCTGCGATCTCGAAAGATTATGCTTATACGCTGGAGGCCATGCAAAAATTATCCTTCGATATCTGGCTGGCGTCGCATGCCAGTCAGTTTGGGCTTCATAGCAAGCATAAACCTGGTGATACTTACAATCCTTCTGTCTTTATAGATAGGGAAGGGTATGATGCGAAATTGAAAGCCTGCCGGGAGCAATACCTGAAGAAGATAAAGGGGAATTGATCATGTTGTATCGTTGGTGCGGTGAGACAACTATATCTATTATATAGCTGGTATCTGTAGGGGTGATGAGCTGTATATGGTAACAAGCTTTTGCTACTACGGAAAGAACTTTGGTAAATCAGTAAGTTTTATTTGGAGGGAAGCAGTTAATTCCTATCTTCGCGTCCCCAATAACAAGGGTAGTTCTTTACAGAGGTGGATGGCAAAAAAAGCTGAGAAAAAAACAACAGAATTGATTGTTGATAATGAACTCTCTCCTATATTTGCACCCCGCTTCTAAAGGAAGTAAGTTCATTGAAAGATAACAGTACGGATCGAATAAAAAAGGAGATAAAACTTCAAAATAAATTTGGTCAGAAAATAAAAACTGTTACCTTTGCAACCCGATCGAAAAACGATCACAGCTCATTGAAAATCAGGTGTTTAGTAAGAAGGAAACGAAAAAATAATTCTAAAAAACATTTGGTTGATAAAGTAAAAAGTCTTTACCTTTGCAACCCGAATCGAACGAAACGGCACGCTGATAAAGCAAAAAGCTCTTAAAAAAATAGAAAGTGTTAAGGCAGTAAGGCCTGAAGAGATCGGATCTCTGACATGATCAAATAGTTTTGAACGAGGCAGTGATGCTGAGTTTGAGATTAAAGTTCTTTGAAAGAATGGAAACAACAGTACTTAAATAGCAATATTTAAGGTAAGTAACAAACGTAACACAATTTAATCCGACAGTTAATTTCGAGAGATATTAATAGTT
>NZ_SDHZ01000007.1 GCF_004118675.1 Filimonas effusa
CTGGTAGTAATTATGTGGCTAATGGGAGCAAGCCCAAGGCTTACCTGAACTATGTGTTATTCGATGAACAATTCAACATTGTATGGACGGGGGATAGTTATAACAGCGGTTTTAGCCAGGTGGGGGATGATGGGGTTTTTACGTCTCATGAAGTAGTGGGAAGGGAGATGAAGAAGTCTGGTTATTTGTATATTTATGTATCGAATGAGACGCCTAATATAGATGTGTTCTTTGACAACGTACAGGTGAGTCATGAGCGGGGGGCGTTGCTGGAGGAGACACATTATTATCCGTTTGGGTTGGAGATGAAGGGGATAAGTTCGAGGGCGGCTGGGAAGTTGGAGAATAGGTTGAAGTATAATGGGAAGGAGTTGCAGGGGGAGGAGTTTAGTGATGGGCAGGGGTTGGAGTTGTATGATTATGGGGCGAGGATGCAAGACCCGCAAATAGGAAGATGGCATACTGTTGATCCAAAAGCTGGAACTTCCAGGAGATGGAGTGTCTATAATTACGCATATGACAACCCATTGAGATTTTTGGACCCTGATGGCTTGGAGGCTAAGGATTGGATAAGATACAGGGATCAAAATGGAAATCTTAATGTCGGTTGGGCTAAGGATATTAATTCTCAAGCACAAGCGGAGGTATGGGCGAAAAATCAGGGTAAAGACGCGAATGGGAATCAGAAGATTACTGAGGTTAAAGATATTGGAAAGACTGGAGTGGTTAAGCAAGGCTATACAGATGACAATGGCCAAAGGCAATCATATCAGTTAAATGCAGATGGGACGCGCACTCCTATGGTGGATGGAAAGCCGGTAACTACAACTGCGGATGCTGCTAATGCAGAACCGGGTAATGTTAGTAATTCAGGCGTAAATAATGCCAATAAGGAGCTTGCAGATAAGTTAGGTGACGCAGGTAAAGTGAATGACGCATTAGCTAATACTGCTGGGGTCGCAATTGAAGAGGGATTTAAGGCTGCAGAGGCTGCTAGCTCCTCAACCGCTTTTGGTAATGGTGCAAGAGTGATAGGAAATGCCAACAAAGTTTTAGGTGTTTTAGGCGTGGGAGTGACCGTTGCGCAAGCGATGGTTGAAGGGCCTCAGATCAAGCACGGCATAGATGTTATGATGGGGGCATTGTCCCTTGGTTTACCCCCGCCTTTCGGAACAGTGATTGGGGTCAGTTGGTTTGCAGCGAACTTAATTTCGCTCGGGGTTAATGGGAAGTCTGTTTCTGAAAATATTCAGTCTGCTTTAACTAATTAAATTAACGTAATATGAAAATTTTTCAAAGAATATTTTCGTCTTCGTATATATTTTATTCTAGGTATAAAAGAGAGGACCCTTTTTTTTCAGGGGTTATAATTGTGACAGTAATTCAGATGCTCTTTTTCTTTTTCTCTGTCTCGTTGTTAAGATACATGACAGGTATTCTTTTTATGCCCAATACGGCTAGCAAATATCTATGGGCTCCACTTATATTGTTGTGGATTTTTTTTGTATGGCTATATTTTAAGAGAAGTAATTATAGAAGTTTTGTTGAGGAATTTAAATGTCTCTCAAGAAGAGAAAGATGTTTTTGGGCATTTGTTACAGGCCTAAGCCTACCTGTTTTGATTTTGGCAATAGCTTTTATTCTAATTTTTGAAAAGAATTTACACCAATAATTAAAGCATAAGTATATGAGTAGTAATTAGTGTATTAGATAATTCCTGTCTTCCGGGAGAGGATATAAGAGGTTGGTTTATTTTAATGTTATTTACTATGCTGTTACCTTCATTTTTATAAAGAAAGGAATGGACGATCCAGGTAGTTCTTTAGGCTATGGCTATTTTACTCTTATTTTCTGGATAGTTGCAGCAGTTATCTTAATTCTTTTATTGATTAAGAAAATCATTTATCCACAATCTGTACCTGATAAGATTGGAGTTTTTACGGCAACGCCAGTACTATGTATTGTTTTTATCACAGTTATGTTATCATTTAAAGATAATGTAGGTTCTGAGTGGTGCTTTACTAAAAGTAATTACCGTTATAAGGTTATAACGTATAATTATTCTGAGCCTTTGGCTGTTAAAAGAGTTGAATATTATAGAAGTGCTGATACGATTAATTCAAAGGGTACTTTAATGGATGAGTTGTGGATAAAAGGTAGTATATGGATTTATCTATCCAGAGTTGGAGATACAGTTAAAAAAGTAACGTATAAGAATGATATTGAAATTAAATAAGAAGACGAGTTTGAAAAGGAGAAAAGGAATCATCTGAGGACGGAAGTGTCTCGGTAATTGTGTAAGGTAGTTATACGTCGATTGTGGAAAAATGGAGGAAATGAAAAAGTATTTGGCATATATAGTTGTTTTCGCTGTTATTGTCGTGTTGTATCTAACTATTGCTATGAGATATATTGGCAAGCAAACGGGCAGAGAATACAATCAGTTTAATAAAGCAAATATTAATGGAAGGATTGAACTTGTTAAAATAAAACACCATGGATCGTCTTTTAAAGTCAGAAATAATCCCACTGAATTTGTTTTTTTCCTATACCGATTCTAAATACGGGTAATGGATTTATCCTGATGGCCTCTCCGGGAGATAGCATTGTTAAGTCTGCGTTATCGGATACATTGTTTCTCTTTAAAGGAGAAAAGATGTATATCTACTTGTTTCAAAAATTTGAATAAATTATATATTTTGTGCATTTTAAATTGGGTATTAGCTTGTTAGGTACTGCGCCGTGGATAATGCCAATTCCTAAAGCAATAAGTAATCCTTTCTATCAGCATAGGGATTGGATGAAACCTATTATCTCTGATTGGTTTAGGGAGCGAGCTGATTTTTATATAGAAAGTAAATCAATGTGGAATGCGATTGTGACAAAAAGCGCAGGGGGAAGTTAAAAATGAGTCAGACTATATAAAGAATAAAATAAATGACTTTTACAATTAGAGCTTATGTTCAGACTATATATATTAGTTTGCTTTAGTATTGCATGTTCCTGTAAAGACGATAGGGTTCATGTAAAATCCCAATCAATCATATTACATTCAAGTGATTCGTTGAAATTATTTTCTACCATTGATAAGGATAGCGCATATTTTTCCAGCTATCAGTTTAGTAAAAAGGTATCGGAAACAGGAGTTGTTAATTATGCTTACAGCAGTAGTGAAGCGGAAAGTTTCATTATTTCCTGTGATACAACAAGTAAATATTTTACGTTACTGTCTGATGGCAGTGATACAATACGTTTATATAATGGAGGAGAGAGAGATTATGCTATAAACGGAAGGGTATATGGTGTATTAAAACTTGTTGCAGATAAGGGGGTGACCGATGGAGAAATATCCTATTTTGTAAGTATTGATTTTGGTCTATTATTAATGAAGTCAAATACCTGGTGTATGGGTAAAGTTTTGAATCCAGAGAAAGAAAATACTAGACGATTACAAATGACAGCTTTGTTATATAGGGTAATGACAGATGAAGAATTTTTGAATGATGCTAAGCCCGAATCTAAAATAAAATTCACTTCACCGAAGTTTGAATAATACGAAAATAATTATAGCCGATGGATTTTTTGGTTATTTCTGATTTTTCATTTTCTTACGAATAAAAGACAAAGAATTATATTATAAGTGTTACCTGATATGATGAAGATATTTGTTTTTTTTGCTGTTTTCTTTTTAGCTATTAAAGATGGCTGTAAAGCTATGGTAGACGGTGGTATGGAAGATACTGTGAAAACTGTAGTTGACGTAAATGTGGCAGATAATTTATTTACGAAAGGGTTGAATGATATACTATTGTCTGACTTGTATAAGGATACATTATATCTTATAAATAAGGGGAAGTTGGTCGTTATTGACACAAAAAGCAGAAGTGTTGCAACTGATGTGAAAGTTAATTTGTTTCTTGGCAAACAGTTGAAGTTGAATAAGTATGCGAGGGCAATAGCTGCTTATGATAATGGTTATTATATAAGTTTTCTTAATGAAATTTATACTGTATCGAAAGGTGGAGAGGTGTCAAAAATATATACTGGTTATTATTTTGTTGATAATATTAAGGTTTTGGATAGTAATAGGTCCCTGATTGCCTCAAGAGATTCTGTTAAGATGATTACACTGAAAGGGGAAGTGCTATCTTTTTTGCCATTTGAATTTACCGGAACAGGTTATGTACAGGCATCCAAGGTGATTAGCTATTCAGCAGTTCCGGAAGATAGTGTTTATGAATTTGGTTTGAGTAAAGGTTCGTCCATTAGCCTTAAGAGATTTGCTCCTGTTGCATTAACCAAAGTAATGAATGAGCCAATCATATCCTGTTCCACTGATGACTATTTTGTTGCCTTTGATTATTCAAAAAGAAATACTATATACGTATTGAAAAAGGATATGAAAAAAAATGAAGTGGTCAGAACTATAAAGTTGAAAGGGTTTAATTATGATCCTACGCTGGCAGAGATACAGAAAGAAGAAGGTAATCCTAATTTTAAAATTGCTTTCAATAATGGGATATTTTATGTAATCGCTTTGGTGAAAGGAAGGTTAAGGGTTTTGTCATTTGTTTTATAATACTAATTGATTTTAGCACTTCGTGAATGTTATAGTTTATATACAAAATCTGCGGGCATTTGCCGCAGGCGTTTTTCCTGTAGATTTTTGTATATAGTGCTTGCCTTGATCAGGCGATTATTATTATGTAGATCCTTTGGGCGATTTTAAAACGAGGTTAGGGTTTGGGTACGTTTATTATGGATTGGTGGCATTCATAAAGGTTGGCTAAATAGCGATGAAATATAATCCTGTTACATATTCGTTTCGATGGTTTATAGGTATGTTGGCAATAGGCCTATTTGGAGGCCTGATTGCAAACATTGATTCGTCTGCGGGAGAACAGAAATTATTTACCTATTTTGCTTACTCTATTGTTGCTGCATTGGTTGGGGTTGCGTTAATAAATGTAGGGGCAATTATCTATTTGCAACGTAAAGGGGTAAAAAGCTCTTTAGCTAGTTGGGGTATTTTAATCGCATCACTGTTCTTGTTGTTTCCTTTGTTCACAGGAATGCTTTTTCATAGGGGGTATGATGAGGTTGTAGAAAATATGATTGAAGGAGGTGATACTTTAAGAATCAGATTAGAATATTATTCTCGTTCTGATACGGCTTTATTACTAAGAAGTCGGAGCTTTTGGAAGAATGGGAAAAAGGATAGTATTTGGATAACCTATGAAAAAGATGGATCTATCCTAAAAAGGCAGCATTTTAAAAATGGAGAGCCTGTGATACCTTAGATAAGCTGTTTGTTGAAGTTATGTAAATTAGTCTGTGAAGCCAATAGGTGCCAATCTTTAATAGGAATAGCAAATCGCTTCTGCCAGGGCCGGCTCAGGGAGTTGGCTGTCAACGCTTCACTCAAATATAAGTGTTGTTGTCAATTTCAATAAACTTGAGGGTGCTATGGGGGAGAGGTTTTGTCATCTTATTATTACCTACGCCCAGGCCTAACCGCGTAGGTTTTTTATTATTTTAGGATGTAAATGGGATGGTGCAAAGGAATAAAGCAGAAAGAAAAAGGTTCGCCCAGAGAGTTCTTAAATCGTGCAGTAATCCAAGAAGAAAATTATTCCATGGATAATCTGATTCTTATGATATTCAGTCTGCTTTAAATAATTGAATTCAAATAGTATGAAGCTTTTTCAAATACTGTCTATTACACTTTATGAATGTAAGTGACCATTGCGCAAGCGATGGTGATGGGATTCAGATCAAGCGCGGTGTAGATGTTACGACGGAGCATTGTTCCTTGTTTTGCTCTCCACCCTTTGGAACGGTGATTGGCATTAGTTGGTTTGCTGCGAACTTGGTTTCGCTTGCGATCAATGAAAGCCTGTTTCTGATAATATTCAGGTTGCTTTAATTAGTTAAACTAATATGAAAAAGGAAAGAAGTAGTTATGCTACGTTGCTTCTTATTTTATTAGGCTTTTGTATCTGTACTAAATGTGCTTCTCAGGGGAGTGAACCTGTGAAGGTGGTGAACTCTTGCATATTGTCCCTTAATATAGCAAAAAGGATTGATGTAGTTGTTGGTGATAGTCTAAAAGGTATTATTAGGTGGAGCGAGGATAACTGTAATTTTCACTTGATAGACTCCGTTGCTGCTTTTTTCTTGCGAAAAGAAGATTCGTTAAGTTATAGATGTCTTGTGGCATTGGCTTCCTGTTCTGATGGTTGTTTGACAGATTATTTTATAGAAAAGATAGGTTTGATCTATAGGAAAAAGTTTTCCATTTTTTTTGATTTCCTGTATTTTGATCACAAAAAGGGTAATAAAAATGATTTGGCTAATTTTTTAGTTGAATATTGGAGTAGTGTGGCTTCCTTAAGTGAAAATCCTAATCAAGTAGTAGCAAAGATAAAATTAAAAGCTGCTCAAGACGTTTTAATGTCTGCGAGTAATAAGAGTGATAAGAAGAAATATCTTGATTTTTTACTGTCAAGAATAAATACTGAATATTTGGATTAGTTGTGGCAAGTTTCTATGGCTTTTGAGCGCTAGCTCATTGGAGAGGTTGTTTGTAGCCTGTATTAAAAGTAACATGGGAGCTTCTGGCGGAATTTTGAAGAAGGGATCTTCTTATAAATAAATGAGGCGGCTCTTTTTATACTGCCGCCTTTCTAAACAAGGCCTTTAGAAACGGTAATACGCGTATGGTGTTAACAGATGAGCATCAGACGGATGCTTATCCTGTAGCTTCGCTGGAAGACGCTACCCTTGCCAATGAGCGGCTGTATTATGCTATTCCCGATGGAGGGAGGGTGAACA
>NZ_SDHZ01000008.1 GCF_004118675.1 Filimonas effusa
GAACGGAGCGTCGCCTTTACATTTGCCCAGGGAACCGAACGCTGGTATCCCCCCAAACACCCCGCACGAGCAACAAACAGGCAAATAATTTATCATTGCACCCAATTTATAGGCAACTGTGTTTAACTAAGAGCGTCGCTGGGCAATACCCAACCGTTGTATCAGTCCACAGTTGTTTCATTTTGGTTAGATCAACTTAAATAGAATGCCGGGAACAAAACCCAGTAAAGGCGTGAGGTGTCTGACCATTATTAAAACGATTGCATGAAAAAATTATTCGTCGGGATTGATGTCTCTAAGCTATGGTTGGACGTATCAACCGTTCACAATGACCAACCTAATCAGTACATCAGAGTAGATAACACCAAATCAGGGTTCCGAAGTTTATTGAACTGGCTCAAAAAGCAGGCAAAAGTAGAAAACTGGTTAATATGTCTGGAACATACGGGGATCTATGCGCAGCCGCTATGGCAATACCTGACGGAAAAGAGGATTCCTTTCTCCGTTGTTGCTGGTACTGTTATTAATGCAGGTATAGCTATAAAAAGAGGCAAAAGTGATAAGGTGGACTCGCTTGCGATAGCCAAATTTGCTAAAAGGTATGCTGACGAACTAAAACCGCACAGGTTACCAGCAGAGCTGTTAAAAAGGCTAAAAATGCTCTTTGCTTACAGGGATCGGTTGGTAAAGGCAAAGGTTTCGCTGGAGGTGCCTGCTACCGAAGCAGAGGGTTACTCTCCCAAAGACAGTAGCGAGATGCGGGAGGACTGTAAAGAGGTGGTAGAGTTTCTTCGTTTACGCATTAAGCGGCTTGAAAAGATGATTGTGGAGATTATTAAGAGTGATCCTGATACAACGAAATGCTATGATTTGATAATGACTGTGCCTGGAATAGGGATCGTTACAGCCTGTTATCTCCTTATTGTGACAGAATGTTTCAGCTTATTTAAAAGCAGCCGTCAATTGGCCTGCTATGGAGGTATAGCGCCATTTGAGCATACCAGCGGAAGTAGCATTCGCGGTAAAACGCGGGTATCGGCAAAAGCAGATAAAAAATTGAAGGCCCTTTTAAGTAGGGGTGTAAGCACTTTGCTCATACACCATTTACCAACGAAGGACTATTTTGAACGTAAGATAGCTGAGGGGAAGCATCAAAACCTCATTAGGAATAATCTCAAAAACAAGCTACTTCACACTGTATTTTCAGTCATTAGGCGTTCTGAACCATATGATCCATGTTATAGACTGGCTGTACATTGACTGCAACTATCTGTGCAGACTTGATATTTCTGGTAAGTAAGCTATATTTGCAGGCATGAAATGGTTGGTTTTCCTTTTTTCTTTATATGTACTGGTGTTATCCGGCATTCCTTGTAGTGCGGATGATGACTGTTGCATTGAAGAATCCAGGTCCTTAACCAGTTCTCAACATGAAAAAAGCAGCGATAGCGATCATAAACCTATGTCGCCTTGTTCGCCTTTTTTTGCTTGCGGCGCTTGTCATGGAATAACGCTGCCCGTACTTACAGTTATTTGTGCGCCCGAGTATGTACCTGTACTGGTAGAGAAAACATCTTTTTACCAGGAATACATCAAGTTTGATTTCCATTCTAATATCTGGCAACCTCCCAAAAGAGCCTAATACTTAATACTGCATTTGATTTCATTCTGCCTCTTTGTGGCAGTATTTTCCTGTTTTGTAATTTTTACTATTAAATGAAAAAAGTTTTAGGCTTAATACTAATGCTTTGCATAGGCGATCTGTGCATGGCCCAAAATAAATTGACAGTTGTTGTTAAAAATGCTGATTCTAAAGAGCTATTAGCGGGTGCCACTGCTCTTTTAGCGGGCACTAATAAAGGTGCTATAGCAGATAGTAATGGCGTCCTGACAATACCTAATGTCCCTGACGGCAAACAAGTGTTTACGTTCCGATTTACGGGCTTTGGAGAACACAATGAAACATTGACTTTCCCCCGCAATAACGATACATTAGTGATCCTGTTAGAGGCGGCTGGTGAAGAAATGGAAGAAGTGGTGATTTCCTCTACCAGAAGTGGAAGAACGATTCAAAACATTCCTACCCGTGTAGAATTGATAGACGGGGAAGAATTGGAAGAAAAAGGCAATATGAAACCAGGCGATATACGCATGATGCTGAATGAAAGTACCGGCATACAAACACAACAGGTTTCCGCTACTTCTGCCAATTCAAGTATTCGTATTCAGGGATTGGACGGTCGCTATACGCAATTGTTAAAAGACGGCTTTCCATTATATGCTGGTTTTTCAGGCGGTTTAGGGCTGCTGCAAACCCCGCCATTAGATTTAAAGCAAGTAGAAGTGATAAAAGGCGCTTCTTCCACGTTGTACGGTGGCGGGGCAATTGCAGGTTTAGTGAACCTGATTTCCAAAGTACCTACGAACGAAAGAGAATTGAAATTTCTTATCAACGGTACTTCCGCCGGTGGCCTGGATGTAAACGGGTTTTATGGGCAAAAGTTTAAGAAAGTAGGTGTCACTGTATTTGCTTCACGCAACACCAGTAAAGCCTATGATCCATCCAGCAGTGGGTTTACCGCCATTCCTAAAACTGAGCGTTATGTATTCAATCCAAAGCTCTTTGTTTATTTTAGCGATAGAACAAAGATGAACATTGGTGTTAATACTACGTTTGAAGAAAGAACGGGAGGCGACATTGAATATATCAAAGGTAACGGTAGTAGCTCTCATAGTTACTTTGAAAAGAATAAGAGCAACCGTTTTTCAACACAGTTTTCATTCGAGCACCAGCTTAATGAGCATAGTGGCCTGACGGTAAAAAATTCCGTAAACAATTTCAATAGAACGATCACGATACCCGACTATGTATTTGACGGAAAACAGTGGTCTTCTTATTCAGAAGTTGCCTATACAAATAACCTTGAGAAAATGGATTGGGTAGCAGGATTAAATGCCTATACCGATAACTTCAAGGAATATCCTAAAGATGGCTTTCCTAAAAGAAACTATGACCACAATACAATAGGCGGTTTTGTACAAAATACCTTGAAAGCCACAAGCTGGCTTCAAACAGAGTTGGGTTTAAGAAGCGACTATATTATAGATTACGGCTGGACTGTTTTACCACGGGTGTCTGCGCTATTTAAAATAACACCGAAGTTTACTTCCCGTTTAGGCGGCGGCTTGGGATATAAAACACCTACCGTGTTTACAGAAGAGACAGAACGCCTGCAATTCAGGACTGTGCTTCCGATCAGTCCCGATGTTAATAAGTTGGAAAGGTCATACGGAGCCAATTTTGATATGAATTACCGCACCACACTTTGGGAAGGGGTAAAACTAACTGCTAACCAGCTTTTCTTTTATACCCGCATTAATAATCCTTTATTATTGAGTAATACAGGGTTGAATCAGTACCAACTTATCAACTCAGATGGCTATGTGGATACGAAAGGATGGGAAACCAACGTGAAGCTGAGTTATGCCGACTTTAAGTTATTTGTTGGCTACACCTTCACCGATGCACAATTGAGCGAAGGCGGTGTAAAGAGGACGAACCCGCTTACAGCAAAACATCGTTTAAATAACGTGTTGATGTATGAGGTGGAAGATAAATGGAAAGTGGGCTTAGAGGCGTATTATTACAGTAAGCAGTCATTGAATGACGGCACCACCGGAATGGCGTTCTGGACTTGTGGCTTTATGGCTGAAAAGCTCTGGGAAAAATGGTCTTTGTTCGTGAATTTTGAGAACGTCACGGATACCCGTCAAACAAAATTTGGCAACATTTATAGTGGTAGCGTAACCAATCCTGTATTCCGGGATATTTACGCGCCATTAGATGGCTTTGTTGTCAATGGTGGAGTGAAAATCTCCTTGTAGTAACTTGGCTGGGGAAGTAACTGTATACTGTTTCCCCAGCCCTTTTTTTATTAACACCTGTTTTTATTTGGTTGAACCATAGAATGCAACGG
>NZ_SDHZ01000010.1 GCF_004118675.1 Filimonas effusa
CTCCGAACATCCTTCCTTAACCTTCCGGCACCGGGCAGGTTTCAGGCTCTATACGTCATCTTTCGATTTTGCAGGGCCCTGTGTTTTTGTTAAACAGTTGGTTGAACCATTTTACTGAGACCGCATCGCTGCGGTACGCTTTATCCCGAAGTTACAGCGTTAATTTGCCTAGTTCCTTCTCCACGGCTCACCCGAGCGCCTTAGAATACTCATCCCGTCTACCTGTGTCGGTTTGCGGTACTGGCCGCTATACTCGCTTTTCTCGGCACCAATTTTATAGTTTCGCTTTGCCCGAAGGCTCCACTTAACGCTCTATTCCGTCAGAACGTAACTACCACGTCGATGCGTCACTTTTAATGTATAGCAGGTGAAGGAATATTAACCTTCTTTCCATCAGATGCCCCTTTCGGGTTTTCCTAAGGACCAGACTAACCCTGATCCGATTAACGTTGATCAGGAACCCTTAGACTTTCGGCGTTAAAGTTTTTCACTTTAATTATCGTTACTTATGCCTACATTTTCTTTTGAAATCACTCCACCAATGGTCGCCCATCAGCTTCAATGTAATTTCAATGCTCCCCTACCACTCAGCTTGCGCTGAATTTAGAACTTCGGTTCATGGTTTGATGCCCGATTATTTTCCGTGCAGGATCTCTCGACCAGTGAGCTGTTACGCACTCTTTAAATGAATGGCTGCTTCCAAGCCAACATCCTGGCTGTTATTGAAATCCCACCGCGTTTGATCAACTTAACCATGTATTAGGGACCTTAGTTGCTAATCTGGGTTATTTCCCTCTCGGCCACGGACCTTAGCGCCCGCAGCCTCACTCCCGTAGATATTTAGCAGCATTCGGAGTTTGTCAGGGTTTGGTAGGCGGTGAAGCCCCCTAGCCCAATCAGTAGCTCTACCTCTGCTAAACTTCTATATACGAGGCTGTTCCTAAAAACATTTCGGGGAGAACGAGCTATCTCTCAGTTTGATTGGCCTTTCACCCCTATCCACAGGTCATCCCAGAACTTTTCAACGTTAACGGGTTCGGTCCTCCATTCTGTGTTACCAGAACTTCAACCTGCCCATGGATAGATCACAAAGTTTCGCGTCTGCCCCCACTGACTATCTGCCCTATTCGGACTCGCTTTCGCTGCGGCTCCGTTCGTTTACGAACTTAACCTCGCCAGTGAGGAGCAACTCGTAGGCTCATTATGCAAAAGGCACGCCGTCACTATTACTAGCTCCGACCGCTTGTAGGCGTACGGTTTCAGGTACTATTTCACTCCCCTGTTCGGGGTGCTTTTCACCTTTCCCTTACGGTACTGGTTCACTATCGGTGTCTGAGGAGTATTTAGCCTTACCAGATGGTGCTGGCAGATTCACGCAGGATTCCTCCGGTCCCGCGCTACTCAGGATACTGCTCGTCCACGTTAATTTCTATCTACAGGGCTATCACCTGCTATGGCGCAACTTTCCAGATGCTTCAATTTGATAACGCTTTCTAAATGCAGTCCTACAACCCTCGATCAGCACGCTGATCAAGTTTGGGCTCTTCCCTGTTCGCTCGCCACTACTTGGGGAATCATTCTTATTTTCTTTTCCTCCGGGTACTTAGATGTTTCAGTTCTCCGGGTTGGCTCTCTTTCGAGTAATTACTCTTCAAGTAATTAGGTTGTCCCATTCGGAAATCAACGGATATAACGCTTGTGTGCAGCTTTCCGTTGCTTATCGCAGCTTACCACGTCCTTCATCGCCTCTCAGACCCTAGGCATCCGCCATACGCCCTTATTCGCTTTAAAAAATTTACAAATTACTTTGATTCGTTTCTCTATACCCTTTT
>NZ_SDHZ01000011.1 GCF_004118675.1 Filimonas effusa
AATCCAAAGCTTCTGACTGAAGCCCCGGTAAACGGCGGCCGTAACTATAACGGTCCTAAGGTAGCGAAATTCCTTGTCGGGTAAGTTCCGACCTGCACGAATGGTCTAATGAGTTGAACACTGTCTCCTCCACGAGCCCGGTGAAATTGTAGTATCGGTGAAGATGCCGGTTACCCGCCACGGGACGGAAAGACCCCGTGAACCTTCACTACAACTTTGCATTGATTTTGAGTAACAAATGTGTAGGATAGTTGGGAGACTATGAGTCAGCCTCGCCAGGGGTTGAGGAGTCAACGTTGAAATACCAACCTTTTGTTACTTAGAACCTAACCCTGAGAATGGGGACATTGCATGGTGGGTAGTTTGACTGGGGTGGTCGCCTCCTAAAAAGTAACGGAGGCTCGCAAAGGTACCCTCAATACGGTTGGTAATCGTATGAAGAGCGCATTAGTAAAAGGGTGCTTGACTGTGAGACAGACGCGTCGAGCAGGAGCGAAAGCTGGCTAAAGTGATCCGGTGGTTCTGCATGGAAGGGCCATCGCTCAAAGGATAAAAGGTACTCCGGGGATAACAGGCTGATCTTACCCAAGAGCTCATATCGACGGTAAGGTTTGGCACCTCGATGTCGGTTCGTCACATCCTGGGGCTGGAGAAGGTCCCAAGGGTTCGGCTGTTCGCCGATTAAAGTGGCACGTGAACTGGGTTCAGAACGTCGCAAGACAGTTCGGTCCCTATCTGTGGTGGGCGCTAGGAAATTGAGAGGACGTGACCTTAGTACGAGAGGACCGGGTCGCATGTACCGCTGGTGAATCAGTTATGCCGCCAGGTGTAATGCTGAGTAGCTACGTACAGACAGGATAAACGCTGAAAGCATCTAAGCGTGAAACCTACCTCAAGATGAGTTTCCTTTTAAGGGTCGTCAAAGACTATGACGTTGATAGGCTACAGATGTAAGGTTGGTAACAACGAAGTCGAGTAGTACTAATTGCCCGTAAGCTTTAATTTTTTTCTATA
>NZ_SDHZ01000012.1 GCF_004118675.1 Filimonas effusa
ATTGATTGCAGAGAGATATGAACCAGCAAAGCTAACGGGCGGGGTATAAAACCGAAGAGCGGGGGATGGCGGGCGACGGATGATAAGGAAGCAGGTATGTAGCGGGTGGAGCGTGACAGTAAAGTAGAGAGAGCAGTTGGTACCCTGAAGGCAGGAAGATAACAAGCAGGCCAGGCGGCGTGTATCTGTTTGTTGGGTTATGTGCAAAAAAAAGCCCCTCGCTGTTAGCGAAGGGCTTCAATAAATATGGCAGCTACCTACTCTCCCGCATTTCTGTGCAGTACCATCGGCCATGGGAGGCTTAACTTCTCTGTTCGGTATGGGAAGAGGTGAACACTCCCGGCAAAACCACCATAAGATCTTACCGGCTTTTGATTTGCTTTGTTGCTTCTTTTTTGTCGCTTCTGCTTTTTATAGCTTCAGCTTTGCCTGTTTTATCCTTTGCTCTTTCGCTTCAGGTTGCAGGCAGTTTTCTTCAACAAAACTCATCAGCCTTAATGATGTACATATTGGGATCACTTATTTCATACAGATATAGAAAAAAATTAAAGCTTACGGGCAATTAGTACTACTCGACTTCGTTGTTACCAACCTTACATCTGTAGCCTATCAACGTCATAGTCTTTGACGACCCTTAAAAGGAAACTCATCTTGAGGTAG
>NZ_SDHZ01000013.1 GCF_004118675.1 Filimonas effusa
GCTTTCCGTTGCTTATCGCAGCTTACCACGTCCTTCATCGCCTCTCAGACCCTAGGCATCCGCCATACGCCCTTATTCGCTTTAAAAAATTTACAAATTACTTTGATTCGTTTCTCTATACCCTTTTAGGTATATGAAACTCGCTTTCCCAATATGTCAAAGAACTTAACAGCTAACTTTCGTTTCGCTATTCTGCCAGTGTGTAGGTTATGAACCTGTAGACCTAAAGTCAACACTTATAAATGGATGGTAGATAGTTGAGTTTAGATGGTAGACTTTACTTTTAAAGTTTCATCTTTCACTTTTATCTTCCCAACATTTTAAAGAACTTTTTGATAAACCTCCATTTGGTGGAGGATATCGGAGTCGAACCGATGACCCTCTGCGTGCAAGGCAGATGCTCTAGCCAACTGAGCTAACCCCCCAATTGTAATTCCTTACTTGATTCG
>NZ_SDHZ01000014.1 GCF_004118675.1 Filimonas effusa
CTACCTCAAGATGAGTTTCCTTTTAAGGGTCGTCAAAGACTATGACGTTGATAGGCTACAGATGTAAGGTTGGTAACAACGAAGTCGAGTAGTACTAATTGCCCGTAAGCTTTAATTTTTTTCTATACCTGTATGAAATGAGTGATCCCAATATGTACATCATTAAGGCTGATGAGTTTTGTTGAAGAAAACTGCCTGCAACCTGAAGCAAAAGAGCAAAGGATAAAACAGGCAAAGCTGAAGCTATAAAAAGCAGAAGCGACAAAAAAGAAGCAACAAAGCAAGTCAAAAGCCGGTAAGATCTTATGGTGGTTTTGCCGGGAGTGTTCACCTCTTCCCATACCGAACAGAGAAGTTAAGCCTCCCATGGCCGATGGTACTGCACAGAAATGCGGGAGAGTAGGTAGCTGCC
>NZ_SDHZ01000015.1 GCF_004118675.1 Filimonas effusa
GCTTTCCGTTGCTTATCGCAGCTTACCACGTCCTTCATCGCCTCTCAGACCCTAGGCATCCGCCATACGCCCTTATTCGCTTTAAAAAATTTACAAATTACTTTGATTCGTTTCTCTATACCCTTTTTAGGTATATGAAACTCGCTTTCCCAATATGTCAAAGAACTTAAAAACAACAGTTCATTGCTAAACCTTATGTCGTTTCCTGTGAATGTTAAGGTTACGAACCTTTTAGCACTTGCTGCTACATCCTACATTTCTAATTTCAAAAGAACTTTTTGATAAACCTCCATTTGGTGGAGGATATCGGAGTCGAACCGATGACCCTCTGCGTGCAAGGCAGATGCTCTAGCCAACTGAGCTAACCCCCCAATTGTAATTCCTTACTTGATTCG
>NZ_SDHZ01000016.1 GCF_004118675.1 Filimonas effusa
CCCCCGGGCGCCCTGCGATCATGGCGGAAGTTTATGCTCCCGGCGCCCCTGTCATTCCGTGATCATACCGAAAGTTAATGCCCTTCGGCGCCCCGCCCTTCTGTGATCATTGCAGAAGTTAATGCCCTTCGGCGCCCCGCTCTTCTGTGATCATTGCAGAAGTTAATGCCCTTCGGCGCCCCGCCCTTCTGTGATCATGCAGAAGTTAATGTCCTTCGGCGCCCCGCTTCTGTGATCATTGCAGAAGTTAATGCCCTTCGGCGCCCCGCCCTTCTGTGATCATTGCAGAAGTTAATGCCCCGCGACGAACTATCTTTGCAGTATGTCTATCCTGGTTTATGGAAGTTTTTTAAGCCGGTCCGCCGATATCT
>NZ_SDHZ01000017.1 GCF_004118675.1 Filimonas effusa
TAATTACTACCAGACTCCGCCAAAAACCTGCCCACACCCGAAGAAAGATTACCATTGCCCTGCAACTGTGCCGCAGCATGACTGCCACTGCCAGCCCCCGCAATGCCTCCAACCAATGATCCGAGCAGATCTGCCACCTGCAACCCAACCGGCGAACCCGGGTTCGCACCATTCAGCCGGTACCAGCTGTTTGCACGGATACTCACCTTATCCCCCGACATTACTTTCAAAACCATTCCGGTGCCAATTCTTTGCCCGTTACCATTTAACCGCTGGGTCCAGTCATTAGGACTCGTATAACCATCAGCAGGATAACCAGGCACTGTGTTTTTGTTCACCCTCCCTCCATCGG
>NZ_SDHZ01000018.1 GCF_004118675.1 Filimonas effusa
AAAGATATTTAAATCTATTTTGTAGCTTCCGCTGAAGCTGTCCCCTGCGTTCCGGTCGATGTTGCCCCCACCGTGGAGGTGGTTTAAAGCAGTATGTAAAGAGCTGTTATAGAAGTTACTAAAGCAGGCCAAAAATATAGATTCCCCGTTACGATTTTTGAGTCTGTAGATTCCGCTGAAGTTGACCCCTGCGTTCCGGTCGATGTTGACCCCACCGTGGAGGTGGTTTAAAGCAGTATGTAAAGAGCTGTTATAGAAGTTACTAAAGCAGATCAAAAATATAGATTCCCCGTTACGATTTTTGAGTTTTCT
>NZ_SDHZ01000019.1 GCF_004118675.1 Filimonas effusa
TAGCAGGCTGGTCCCATCTGGTTCGAAACTGTAATCTTTTTGAGTCCGCTTTTGATACAGAGGCGTTACTGCATTTTCCATATTCATATGATGATTGTGTCAACATATTTTAGGACGGGACAAAGCCTGATCTTGGTTTAATAAGCCTTTTTCTACCTCATTCACTACCTGTAATTTGAAAGCTAAACTGTAATCTTTTTGAGTCCGCTTTTGATACAGAGGCGTTACTGCATTTTCCATATTCATATGATGATTGTGTC
>NZ_SDHZ01000022.1 GCF_004118675.1 Filimonas effusa
ACAGTGAAAGCACATCAGTAGTGAGGAATTTAATTTCCCGATGCACCCTATGAAATAAAAAATAAAGATATTTAAATCTATTTTGTAGCTTCCGCTGAAGCTGTCCCCTGCGTTCCGGTCGATGTTGACCCCACCGTGGAGGTGGTTTAAAGCAGTATGTAAAGAGCTGTTATAGAAGTTACTAAAGCAGATCAAAAATATAGATTCCCCGTTACGATTTTTGAGTTTTCT